>JANXCF010000004.1 GCA_025059995.1 Leptospiraceae bacterium | reverse complement strand
TTTGTTTTTAAGATTGTTTGTTGTATTTCTACTGGTAATGTTAACAACTTTTTTAGAAACTCTTTTTCAAAGTTTAGTTCATCAATATCCACATCTGTATGGGGATTAACGTGAAATTGATTTTGATGAAACCAATTTTTATTTACGTATTTTGGTATTTGATTTTCTTCTGTATAAAGTTTTATGAAGTCCCTTATTATATTTAAATTTTCATCTTCAACCTTTTTTGTGTCATTTAATTCATCGAAAAGCTTTTTTTGTATTTTATAGTAGCCTATAGATAAATTAATGTTATAAATGTTAATTTTTTTATAAAATTCTTCAAGTTTTTTTAATATATTGAAATATACTTGTGTTTCGAATTGTAAGGACTGTAGTGCTATAATACCAATATTGAGTTTTCCAAGTATAATATTTTGTATTCCACTTTTTATTGATACAGGAAATGCACTTACTATGCTATTTTTTGTAGTTACTATTTTTAATGGATATGCGTAATTGGAGAAAATTTGGCTAAAAGATGGAATAAAATTTTTTACAGGTAAAACCATTAAATAACTTTTAATCGAAGGATCAATGATTCCGATTTCTCCTTCATGAATAATAATAAGTTGAGATACCTTTGAATTTTCATTTATAATGATGGTTTGAGGTTCAATGTTTTTTTGAGAAAAGGATTCGTCACTTTTGATAATTGCAGACTTTTGAGATTTTTGCAATTCTACATTTTGTGTCATGAAAAAATTATAAAGAATACTTTACTATCTGTAAAGAAAATTTTCAGTGTTAAAGACCTAAATATTTATATTCCTGCTTCCAGTTATGGCGGTTCCAATCCTCAAGATAGTAGCACCTTCTTCTAATGCTATCTTCCAATCATGGGACATACCCATACTGAGTTCCCCATTTTGCATATATTTATCACGTATAGTTCTTAATTCCTTAAAAACTTTTCTGGTTACCTCCAAATTTCCGTCTGAAGGACCCATTACCATAAAGCCTTTCCAAATTAAACCTTCGTTTTGTATTATTTTCTCTGGTTGTTTTTGGACGGTCTGTTCGAATTCTTCGATGAACATACCCCCTAATTTCGATTCTTCTCTTGTTAGATTCAATTGAATCAAATAGAAGGTTTTCTTTTTTTCTTCTTGATATTTCTTTAATGCAGCTTTAGCTAAAATTTCTAAGGCATTCCATGAACCTACTCCATGAACCCATTCGAAAATTTTTGGAATGTTCCTAGCATTTCCTGACTGTAGGGGACCAATATGGTGTCCAATCAATGGAGAATCTTTTTTAGTTTCTATTAGTGGGAATTTATCTCTGGCTTCTTGGTATTTGTTTTCACCGAAATCTCTATGTCCATAGTCATAAAGTAGTTGGATTACTTTAGAGGGATGATTTTTTGTTACAACGACTAATTTTGAAATTTGGTAGCCTTGTTTCTCAATATAGTTGAGTATTGATTCTAAATTTTTTATAGGAGTTGTATCCATTCCATAGATTTAACCAAGAAATTGATTTCTTGTCAAACGGGAAACTCTTTCAGCTTTTAGATTGCTGATGCTAACATTTAATTCTGATAAGTTAATATCATTGGGGGAAATAAAGTTCATAGCAAAGAAATTTTCTTGTTCAATTTCTAATTTTTTTAAAGTAAGCGTTAAATCTTCAATTCTTTTTTTTGTTTTTTCTAATAGTTCTTCACGATTGAATTTATCTTTTAGTTCTGGGAAAAGGGATTCGTTGTTATATTTTAGATTTTCGTGAATTTGTTCAAAATTGCCGCTTAGATATTGGAATCGAACTTGTTCTTTTGTGAGTTCATTTTGGATGGATTTTAGATTTTCGAATATCTCTAAAATTTTCTTGTGATGGGTAGTGTTTTCTACAATACTTTTATCTTGAGCTTCTTTTGTTGTTAACTCCCTTCTTCTGATAAAATTTCTTGCACTATTTAATAGATAGTTGGTTGTGATTTCCATAAACTACCCCTAAAAGAAAATCGGTAATGAGAATCAAAATTTTCAGTGTTTTTTGGAAAAAAATAAAAAAATACTTTTTGTTAAATCAAATATGAGAATTGTAGCATTATATGTCAAAAAAAATCCAAGTTTTCATGATGTTCGTTTTTTTATTAACATTTTTGACATTCACATTATCGGTTATAAAACTTACGACGGAAAAAACAACTCAATCAAAGCTCCAGAAAGTTTCTAACTTTAGCAGTATTATGCAAGAAGGAATAGCGAAAATAAAACTCAAAGGTATCATTCATAATGATGAGACTCTAAGTGATGGTATATATGCACAGCAAGTAGTCGATTGGATTCAAGAAATCAAAGATAACATCAACCTCTTAGGAGTTCTTATCGAAATTGATAGTCCAGGGGGGGAAGTAGGTGCCACAAAGATGATTTACAATGCCTTGATGAGCTTACGAAAGGAAAAACCTGTCGTAGTCTATATAACCAATATAGCGGCTAGTGGTGGTTATTATATCGCTTCTGCTGCTGATAAGGTTTTATCGTATGAGACAGCCATTATTGGAAGTATTGGTGTTATTATGCTTCGACCCAATTTACAAAGCCTTTTGGAAAAGATTGGAATAGAAGTATATGTATTAAAATCAGGAAAATACAAAGATATAAGTTATCCTTTCAGAAATTTATCAGAAGAAGAAAAAGAAATGTATAACGAAATTTTAGAAACAGCCTATATGGGTTTTATCAGTGATGTTGCTTTGGGAAGAAAGCAGTCAGAAAAAGTAGTCAAAGATGATTGGGCAGAAGGAAGAATCTTTTCAGCGAAAAAAGCAAAAGCCTATCAAATGATTGATGATTTTGGTGGAGAAGAAGAAGCAATCCAAGCATTAAAATTGATGTTAAAAACAACGAAAGATTTCCCTATATACGAACCCGAAGAGGATCCACTTAAGACAATCTTTAAGTATTTGAATATAAAAATATTTTCAAATCAAAGAACTTTACCTCAAAATCAGTTTTATCAAGTTTATTATCTTTTTTTTAATTCATCAGTGTTGAATTATTATTTTCAAAACTTATTACAGTAGTTATGTTGACGGATTGGTTGAAGATGTATTACTTTTCCCTTTTTCGTCCGGAAGAATGGGATATAGTTTATACAATTTATAAAATCAATTTATTTCGTATCTTTCATAGGGTATTAGTTAGTTTTTTTTTCGTTGCCACTTTTTTCATATGGAAGTCTCAATTCATGTGGTGGGATTTTATCGGATTTTCTTTTTTTGTTGTTTTTTTTTATATCATGATGTTGGTTTTTTCAGAACAATTTAGTGCTATATTAATAACGAATCTCTCAAAGAAAGATGAGAAATTCTCAATCGAGCTACAAGAAAATACGTTGCGTATTCAATCTATCATTGAGTTGGGATTATCTCCTTTTATTTTCTTTTTTCATGCAGGTGTGATTAGCAATTATCTTCAAGCATATGGGTTATTGGTGTTGGGGTTTGTTTTGATTTTGAGTTGGGTGTTTTATAACTGGATAGTGGCTATACAATCTTTTTTAGGCTTATCTTTTAATACTGTGAGTCGTATTTTGGTTTTGGGTTTTTTGAAGCTTTTTGCTTTGCCACTGCTTTTATTTTTTTTTCTCTTTCTCTTGATTCTTTTTATAAGCAAGTGAGGTTTCTTATGAGGATTCTAATTGTAAATGATGATGGTTTACATTCCAATGGAATGCTACATTTAGAAGAAGAATTAAGTAAATTCTATGAAGTTTACTCGATTTGTCCCGATCGGCAGCGTAGTGCTACTTCCCAAGCAATCACCATTCGAGAAACCTTGATTGTTGAAAAAGTATCGGAGACTCACTTCAAAGTCAATGGTTATCCTACTGATTGTGTAAATATAGGTTTGTATGGGAATCTTATTCCGCCTGTGGATATTGTGATTTCGGGGATTAACCATGGTCCGAACTTAGGCGATGATATTCACTATAGTGGAACTGTTGGAGCGGCAAGACATGCAGTCATACATAACAAAAAAGCCATTGCCATTAGTTATGAGAATTTTGATTTCAATGGTAATTTTCGAAGGGTGGCAAGGTGGCTTCGGATTTGGTTAGAAGAAAACTATCAATACTTGAACCCAGATGTAATTTATAATATCAACTATCCTTATGAAGAAGAAGAAGATTCCTTAGAAAAACCTTTCCCAGAAGTAGTTTATACCTTTCAGGGAAGTAGGATTTATAAAGACTCCTACGAAATCTTAGAAGAAGAACATCAAGAACGATGGGTCATGAAATTAAAAGAAACTATCTTAGCGAAAGAGGTATTACCTGGCTCTGATTTTGAAGCTATCCAAAATAAAAAGATCTCTATCACTCCGTTAAGCTTAACAACAACCCACTGGGAAGAACTAAATCGATGGAAAAATTTACAAAAGCAACCACAAGCCAAAAGCCTATAACAAAAAAAAGTCTATTTACATCTGATGAAGAAGAAATCATAAATAGAATTTTATTTTTGAAGCAAAACATCAAAGAATTACCCTCTCCCACAGATTATCACGAATTAGGAATTTTGTATTTTAAAATCAAAAATTATGACAAGTGTATTGAAATCTTAGACGAACTCCAAAAGAAATTCCCAGACTATATCGACATTAGTCGTGCTAAAAAGTTAAGAATCTTAGCCCTAATTTATAAAGAACAATATCAAACTGCGATAAAAGAAATCCAAGAGCGTTTACAAATAGAACCCCAAGATGTTGTGCTTTTAAGTTGTTTGGCTTATTGTTATGAGAAATTGAATGATTGTAAAAAAGCATTGTCCATTCATAAAAAAATTTTGCAAATTGAACCTGAAAGAGAAGCAAGTCTAAATGCGTATGGATATCTTTTAGCAGTATGTGGCAAAAACGAAGAAGATTACAAATTAGCTGAAAAATTTGTTCAAAGAGCTCTAAAGAAAAAACCAAAAAATCCTTATTATTTAGACTCATATGCAGTAGTCATGCTCAAATTAGGAAAAATCCAAGAAGCCAAGGAATACATATACCAAGCCTATCAATTAGAACCCAATAACTCAGAAATCCAAAAACACTTACAAGAAATCATGATGTTCGTAAAATAAACCCAATTGACTTTTTTTGTGTTTCTTTTTATAAGGATTACATGAATTCTGAACAAGAGGCTTTAATACAAAAGAGAAAACAATATGCTTGGTGGATTTTCTTTTCTGTTTCTATTCCGTATGTTTTAGTGTATTTTCATCGAGTAGCTCCTGCTGTTGTCTCTCAGCAGTTAATGTCTTTTTTTCAAATCACGGGAGCTGAGTTCGGGAATCTTTCAGCGATATATTTTTATATCTATACCATCATGCAGGTTCCAGCTGGTGTTTTGGCGGATTCCATTGGTCCAAAAAGAATCATATTCTTTGGTTCTCTTCTTTCTGGGGTTGGTTCTATTCTTTTTGGATTGTCAGAGGTTTATTCTTTTGCTCTGTTTGGAAGACTTCTTGTTGGACTGGGTGTATCCGTCATTTTTGTTTCAATCTTAAAACTCAATCAAAACTGGTTTGATTTGAAGTCTTTTTCTTTGATGTCAGGAATTACTATTTTTTTGGGAAACTTAGGAGCATTTTTTGCCACTTATCCTCTTGCGTATTTTACTGATTTGTTCGGATGGCAAACAACTTTTATATTTATCGGAGTGATGGGAGTTTTAACAGGTTTTCTCGCTTTTTTTGTCGTAGTCAATCACCCCAAAGAGAAGAATTTCCCTTTACCCGAGGGATTGTCAGATACTCCACCCTTGACGTTAAAAGAAGCAAATCGTGGTCTTTTTTTAGTGATTAGGAATCCCTATACGTGGCTGCCTTTTATTGCATTTTTTGGCATTTATGGTAGTTTGATGGTGTTTCAAGGAAGTTGGGGGATTCTTTACCTCATGCATAATTATAGCTTAGAAAAGATTGAAGCTTCCCAGTATTTGATGTTTTTAACCTTTGGTCTGATGGTTGGAGGAATCCTTCAAGGAAACTTAGCCAAGCGATTTCGAATAAAACGATTATTTTTCTTAAATATGTTGATATTTTTTTTGATTTTTATAGTTCTGGGAAACTTTCGATTAGAGTTAAAACTATTACCTTATCTTTTTTTCTTGATGGGGGTGGTGGGAAGTAGTTTTATCTTTATTTGGACCTTAGCAAAGAATGTGAATCTTCCTGAATTAGCAGGGAGTGCAACAGGAATAGCCAACATGGGAGGATTTTTAGGAGCTGCCGTATTACAGCCATTATTTGGTTTGATCTTGGATTTTCATTGGGAAGGACATCTTTTGAATGCCTCAAGGGTATATTCTTTTTTTGCCTATCAAAAAGCCTTCTTATTGTTGATTGGCTTTTTAGCTATAAGTCTATTAGCGATTTTCTTTAGCAAAGAACATCGATAAATGAATCAAAAAACCAAAAAAACCAAAAAAGAAAGAATTGATAAAATTCTCGTTGAAAAAGGGTTAGTCGAATCAAGACAAAAAGCTCAGGTTTTGATACTCAAAGGTGAAGTTTACGTCAACAATCAGAAAATCCAAAAGGCGAGTACGAAAATCTCTTACGATGATGAAATCATAATAAAACAAAAAGAAAAATTTGTTTCTCGAGGAGGTTATAAATTAGAAAAAGCCATTCTCACTTTTCAACTTGATGTTCGAGATAAAGTTTGCATGGACATAGGTGCATCAACAGGAGGTTTCACCGATTGTCTTTTACAATATGGAGCTAGGAAAGTTTATGCTATTGATGTGGGGGAAAACTTACTCCACGAAAAGCTTAAAAATCATCCCAACGTCATTTCCATTGAAAATACAAATGCTCGTTATCTAACGAAAGAAATCATTCCTGAGCCGATTGATTTTTTTTGTTCAGATGTTTCTTTCATTTCACAAACAAAAATTCTTGTCACTATAAAAGAGTTGCTTCATCATGATTCTTCTGGGGTAGCGCTGGTAAAGCCTCAGTTTGAGCTCTCAAAAAAAGAAGTAAAAAATGGCATCGTAAAGGATCCAGTTCTCCACAAAAAAGCCATAGAAATTGTCATTAATCAAGTCATTAAGCTTGGTTATTACGTCAATGCTCTTACAGTATCTCCTATCTTGGGTGCAAAGGGCAATCGAGAATTTCTCATTTTATTGAGCTTTTCTCAAAAATATAATATCCCAGAAAACGAAATTAATAAAATTGTTTTCGAAAATGCTTAAAGTACTTTGCAAAATAAAGTTAAGCAATTAATTTTTCGATATGGAAATCATGAAGAAAATAGTCTTTTTGTTTCTCATCATACCACTCAGTTTGTCTTATTTAGAAGCAGGACCAAAAGAAGGAGTCATGAGTGAGTTTCGAGCAGTAGAAGAAGGGATACGAAGAAAATTCCGCTCCGAAAAAGAACAAATGCAGACTCTACAAAATAATCTTCTTCGTGCCATGAAGATGGCAATTCAAAGAAGATTTTTTTACGAAGGGGACAAATACCTAAAAGACTTGACCATAGAAAACCTAAGTTGGGAAGCACCTCTCGGTCCAAATATTTATTATGTGAAGTATAAATTTTTTATTGTTAGGTTTGATTTTGCAAATGACCCAAGATTTTTCATTCAAGCACCTATTTATGAAAAGTTTTTAATCATGGATGAATTTTCAGAAGAAGACCATGATAAAGAAAAAGATAGAAACACGGCCCCGCCAGCTCCAAACCAAACTCGGTGAAAGTTTTATCTTTGATTGAACCACTTATTATAAATTTAGAAGAAGTTAGTAGAATTTTAGTATCCTTACAAAGAGAGAAAAATTTCAGCATTGATTATAAAGGTAACCACCATCCAATTACGTCTGCGGATATTTTAGTGAATGATTTTTTGAAAGAAAAACTTGGTTCTCTTTTCCCAGAAGCTTATTATTTATCTGAAGAATCGAAAAGTGAAGAAAAAAGATTCGCTTATGATTACTTATGGATAGTTGATCCCATCGATGGAACTCGAGAATTTATGAATCATACCTCTGAATATGCCGTATCCGTTGGACTCGTTTATAGAAATGAAGCCATCTTAGGAGCTGTAGCTTTACCAGCAGAAGGTTGGATTTTTTTAGGTGTTCAAGGAAAACTTTTGGATTCTGAACCTTTTTTGATAAAATACAATTATTTCGAAAAAATGCAAGAGACAATCAAAAGCTTCAATTACTTTAATAAAGAATTGGATCAAGCCAAAATCCTTGTGAGTAAGACGGAGTTCAAAAAGCATGGCTTTTCCCAATTTTCATCAAGCTGGAATATCTTTCCAACAGGCTCAGTAGCAAGAAAGTTAGCCAAAGTCGCGATTCAAGAAGGTGATTTATTGATCTCTTTAGTTCCTAAGAATGAATGGGATATTTGTGGTGGGGTAGCTCTATTAAAGGCAGTTGGACAGGTGGCTTTATCGAAAGTTCACTTATTAGAAAAAGAATTTTCGGAGGTTTTGTTTAATAAACCCAACCTTGTTTCCTATGGTTTAGTGGCTGGAAATCGTTATTTAGTAGAAAAATACCTCGAATTCCACGAAACTCATCAAGTTCTTATTTTTGACTCTTATTAAAGATTAAAAAGTTTCTAATAGGGTTCTTTCGACTTTATAGTTGGCATCTTCTAAATCAATTTTGAATTTCTCTAAAATTTTTGGACGATTAGCTTCTTCTTCTAATCGTAATAAAGTTATGATGCCGATGATTTTCGCATTACGATAAAGTTCTATCGCATCAGCATATTGATGGATTCGAGTCAAGTAATTAGCTGTATGGATTTTATCTTTGAGTACGTTAAGGTTGTGCTCTGAGTTTAAGTAATTAAAACTTCCCATTAAAAATTCTTTTGGATCCTTCAGTAGGATTTTGTTGGAAACTTCATTGGAAATTTCTAAAGCTCTTTTTTGATAAACCTCTCCATATTTTTGTAAGAGTTCATTTGAAATCTTTCGACTTTGCAGGAGGTTTTTATAAGCCTCTAATATATCATTGGAAACAAATGACTCCATTGCTTTTTTATAGTGGTTTAGAGCTTCTTCATATTGCTTTTGGGATTCGGGGATGTCTTTTTCATAATGCTTTAAGATTCGATTGAGTTTTCGTAAGTTTTTTTCTGCATCTTCTTTTACTTTTGGGAACTTCTTGCTTGCGATGTGTCTTTCCAGATAATCTGAAGAATGGATTGCTATTAAGGGGTTTTCTGTTAGAGTGATTTTATCACCAGGATTTGTGGTTTTCTGTTGAGCTTGAGGGAAAATAATATTTAAAGGTAAAATCATAATGAAAAGAAAGATTCTTTTGTTCATTATTTTACTCTCTCTCATTTCTTTTTCTATTACAAGTAATGACTTTTACTTTGAGAATCAAGAAATTTTTAGTTTAAAAGAATACAAAAATCAAAAAAGATTTTCAAAAGAATTTTTAAGAAATTTAATTGCTTACTATTACTATGACAAACCAAAGCAGCTGGAAGTAAAAGAATTCTTACGACAGTTTCCTGAATTTTATTGGATAGTAGAACAGTTATGGGAGCAAAATCCAAAACCTTCCTCTAATCCAGCTTTGAAGGTATGGGAAAAATATCTTTCAGTCCTAAAAACTCAAGAATATGATTACAAAGACTTGATAAATGATTGTCATTATTTCGGGGAGATGTTCTGTTCATGGCTAACATCTTTGCAGGAAATATATACAAAATATTATAAAATCAAAAAACCGTTATCGCTTGAAGATTATACGCAAATCTATATAGTGTTAGAAGATTTTATCAATAAAAATTATTACATTCCCTTTATGTATCAAACCGGGAAATGGCTACCTGATTATCTAAGAAGTATTGGTCTAAACTTGGAGGCAGCTTTGCTCATAAAAAATATGATGTATCGAACTGATCCCAATATCCAAAAACAATTACGTAGTGATTTTTATCTATCGCTGTTATATGCAGGCGATATAGAAAGTTTTATCAAAAAGTATTGGAGTGATCCCAAAGAAAGTTCTCAACAATTTCCTTTGGTCTCTATTTTCAATGTGATGATATTATCAAAAAATTTTTCTTTTTTGATTAAAGTACTTCAAAATGAACAAAATATTGAATTTCTAAAAAAACAAAAGGGAACTGACTTATGGACTGGATTACCAATCACCGAGGGATTGATTCGAATACGTCATGCAGAATTATATTTTTGGGGAACGAAAAACGAGAAAGAAACTTTAATTCTTTTAGATAAGATCCAAAAAAATAAATCCATAACAGAATTAGAAAAACAATATGCACGTTTGATTCAATCCCGAATTCTCTACGGATCCAATATAAATTTGGCTCAAAAAATTGCAGAAGATGTTCAGTTCAAGTCTCAAGAAAAAGGTTTTTATCTTTTAGAATACTATGCCACACTATGGAATGGTTGGTGCCTATACAAAATGCAGAAATACTATCAGTCTACGATTGAGTTTGTCAAAGCCGCCAATATCCATAAAAAACACCTGTCAAACAAAAGTCAATATGGAGTCCTTTTAGGACTACTTTTATCAAAAAGAAAATTTGGTATCACTGAATCAGAAATCCTTGAAACCCTCGAGAAAATTCATCAACAATACATTCCTGATCCTTATTTTTTTAGTGTGATGGAATGGATACCGACAGATATCCATTATGACATCTGGAAGGATATCTATATTGATTTTTTGTATGAGCAAAAAAGATATAGAGAATTATTAAATTTAATTTATAAAGATTATATAAAATCAATTTTCTTTCATGATAATCAAAATCCGAGTTCTGTTTTGGGGATGTATTCTTCTTATTTGTATTGTAAATATCTGCAATGTGCTAATGTTGTTTCTCCAATAAGGTTTTATCAGTCTGAGTCTTTTCCTTCTTTTTCGAATTCTACTCCCATTGTGCTTTTTCTTCAAACAACGAAATATTTACATGGCTTTATAATTCAAAACTCAAAAATCATAAGAAAACGAATAGAAAACAAAGAGAATAAAAAAAATTTCGTTCAAATGATCTTGAACGAAAAACGCCCTTTAATATTCATCTTAAATCCTCATGTGGAGCTGACCCATAAAGAGTTCGATACGAATTCCGATCAACATCGTTTTGTGCTGCTTTATCGAAATCCAGACGGTATCTCAGCCATCAAATCAAAACTTTCTTTTCAACAAGAACAAGAAATTTGCAAACAATCAAGTAAAACAAAAACAGGCATTTTTATATATCAGAATTGGTTTATCAACGAAAACTATCCTTTGTTAAGCAAAATCCAATGTTCTCAAGAAACCATACGCTTATGGGATTTGCAGAGATTTTGGCAGGAAAACCAAGTGTTTTACTACAAAGAAATTTCTCATCCCAAAATGCTTCGAATGTTGTATTATATTTCCATGATAAAAAATTGGTATCTGATTGAACAAACAGATCAAGAGATTATTACTTTCGAACCTATAGAGAATTTTCAGAATAATTGATGATGGTTTTTTTGAGTATGATGTCTTTTTCTTTTTGAAGAATTTCTAAAGGAACCTTTCCACTCAAAACAAAAAATCCTAAACGATCTTGGTTTTTATTTTGGTAATAGGTTTTTGTGTTTGGATCTTTTAGAATTTCAGAATAGTAATAGTAGGGAGACATATAGAGTTCCTTAGGAAAAATCAAGTTTTGAAAATAGCTCTCTTCTTGAAGAATAAATTGTATAAGCATTGATTTTTCTTTTTTTTCTAAAAGTTTTTTATATAAGAGTTCTTTGTAAAAGTTTTTATTCTTAATAGGTTTTTTTGAATAAAGGTCGACAATCATTTCGAAATAAGGTATGTTTAAGATTTCAGGAAACATAAAATCAGGAATACCTTCTCCTCCGATTTCAGGAGCAGCTTCGATGAAAAAAATTTCATTTTTTGAAACCACAAATTCCGCTAAAAAAGGTCCTATTTGGATTTCTGTTTTTTTAACGATATACTGGCAAATTTGAAAGATTTTGTATTTTGTTTCTGGATCCAAATCATTTGGAAAAAAATGAGAAAAATCACAAAAGATTAGTTCACCTTCTAAGATACGTTCTTTTTGGGTTATGAGTAAAGGATAGAGTTGTCCATCGATCACAACTCCAAAAAAAATATACTCACTTCCTTCATAATAGGGTTCAACAATAAAGTTTTCGTTTTGAAGGTAAGGTTGAACTTTGTCCCAGTTTTTTTCGAGAATGATGTTTTTTTTTGCATAGAAGCAATAACTATCTTTGGGTTTGATGATCCATGTTTTTGCGTTGTTTAAGTTTTCTATCATGTTTTTTTGGGTTTTTAGGTCTCTATGATGTAGAGCGATCTTTATGATATTTTTTTTATCTTGATACTGTTGGATAGCATTGATGGGATTATGGGGTAGTTCCAGTAAAAAAGCCAATTCATTTGCTATTTGAATTGCCTTTCCAAAAGAACGTGTATATATCCCTAAAAGTTGATTTTTGTAAGGTCTAAGGAGCTTTATAATCTTTTCTTTATCATAGATGGAATTCTGATAAAATACATCACAATATTTTTTTCCAATGGAGTTGGGATTCTGGTCGATGCCAATCACCGGGATTTGGAGGTTTTTCAGAGCTGTTATGAGAGGGATTTGATTTTTTCCTGCGCCTAAACTGACAAACATAAATCGATTAGCCAAAATGAAAAAACAACCGAAAGAATCAATATGTTAAGAGGTATCTACACCGCAGCAACGGGCATGATTATGAACCACTACAAAATGGATGTGATTGCCAATAATCTTGCCAATGTCGATAAAACAGCCTTCAAAGCAGAAGATGCAATCTTTAAATCCTTTCCAGAGATGTTGATTCGAAGAACGAGGGATGATGGATTAGGTTGGGTTCCCATAGGAAGCTTTGATTTGGCACCTATTGTGGGAAAACTTGGAACGGGTGTGGAGTTGAATGAAGTCTTTATCCGTTTCGAAAAGGGAGCTCTCAAGAAAACCGACAATCATTTTGATCTTGCCATAGATGACAAAAGTATGGAGTCTCCTGCTTTTTTTGTGGTTCTTACGGATCGAGGTGAGAAGCTTACACGAAGTGGAAATTTCACATTAGACAAAGATGGATTTCTTGTGACTCATGATGGTTTTCCTTTGTTGGGGGAAAAAGGACCCATCAGAGTTTCTCGTTGGAACTGGATTGTGAAAGAAAACGGAGAGATTTGGATCAATCGAAAGTATGGAAATGACCCTTTAATTGGCACAAATGAAACACAGAACCAATGGGAAGAACCCGTGCTTCTAGATCGTATCAAAATACGAACAGTGGAATTTCCAAGAGAACTCAAAAAAGAGGGGAATAGTTTTTATTCCATTACTCCTGAATCAGGACCTATGCTTGAATTTAAAGAAGAATTTTTTCCCAAGATATTACAGGGATATTTAGAAGCATCGAATGTCAATATCGTTCGGGAGATGACAAAAATGATCGAGGTCCAAAGGGAATACGAAGCCAATCAAAAATCCATTACAACACATGATAACCTCTTAGGAAAACTTATCAACGAGGTTGCGAGGTGATTATTTCTATTATCTCAAGAAAGGAAAAATCTCAAAATGAAACACTTCCTCCAAAACGTAAAATACGTTTTCATCAGTCCCTAAAATGATTTTCCCATTCGATATCAAAGGTGAGTTTAAAACTGCACCCTCTGTGGGATATTCCCATAGGGTGGTTCCGTCTTTTGCGGAAAGACAAACCAGTTTTGGTGCTTGAACAAACAAACCTGAGTCCGTAGCCTCACTAATCCCATTGACCCCAAAATAAATCCGAGCCCCTGCAACTGTTGGAGCTGAAGAAGAAGGAAAGTCTAATTTTTTGGTCCAAACGAGATCCCCTGAGTTTTTATCAAAAGCACGAACTATCGTATCTCCACTGGTGTAAATCACTAAATTTTCCCATAAAGTTGGAGCCAGATAATCCAAGAGTTCTACGTGATCCAAAAACAAAGTATATTCATTGACAGGATAATACAGACTATGTTGATATGTATCAGTATATTGCCACTTTAGCTCACCTGTAAATCGATTAACAGCATAGTAGTTAAATTCCACTTCATAACCCTTGTAGAAACTCGAGGAAAAATAAATATTTTCATCATCAATCGCAGGGAATGAATACCATAATGGGTAGGGGGCTGTAACATCAACATACCAAAGAAATCTTCGTTGATTGATGTCATAAGCGCCAAATCTTCTTCCTTGAGGTGCCCAATAAACAATATCATCTTGAACTTGAAAAGTATGATGAGACCACACAGGATTAGGGAGTTGAAAGACCGGCTTTCCATCTAAATCCAAAAAATACGTAGCTCCTGTATCACTTGTAAAGATAATATAGTCTTTGTATCGAAGAACTAAGGATTGCACGGTTTTTCCTGTGTAAAAGGACCAAACTTCTTCGCCAGTTTTTCGATTTACGGCATAGACATTTCCATCATTAGAACCGAAGTAAACATTTTGATCATCTGCAAAAGGAACAGAATTCACTGCTCCTTTGGTTTTAAAAATCCACTTCATATAACCAGTGTTCAAATCAAAAGCATAGAAGTTGCCATCAGGAGATCCAAAGTAAATCACATCATCGATCACAATGGGGGGATTAAAAGCCCTTTTGGCTCTCATTCGTTCTTCTTGGATTTTGATCTTCCACTTTAATCCTAAAGGCGGAAAAATGTGTTCGGAAGTATAACCTGAACCTTGATGACCTCGATATTCAATCCAATTGTATTGTTTCGAACAATTTACTATCAATAAAAGAAACAAAATTGAACTTATGGCTTTCATTGCTTGTAGAAAATCCCTTTCAGAGAGAGTAGATACTTGAGTTTTTTCCATATCGTTTTTGGTTTTAGGGTTTGAGAAAGCATTTTGTATTCGTCAAGTAGTTCTTGGTATCGTAGCTCTTTTTCTTGTTGAGGTAGACTGATACGAAACTTTAATTCTGTAATCAATTTTGCAAACCGTTCAGTTTGAGGAACTTTTGAGATATAATCCAATGGAGTTTCATAGATTTTACGCTTGGGGAAACCATAATCATAAAGCTTCATGTAAAGAAGTCGGTTAAGGTAATTCGTAGCTCTGGGGTTGTATCTTCGTGTTGCAAAGAAGAGAAAAGTATATAAAAAGACTTTATAAAAATACAAAACCATTAAAGTCAGAACGATCAAACTTCCAACAAACGTGAAAAATAACGTAAAAGGGAAATCGAATTTTTCTTTTTTGAGAGGGATGGGCTCGTCAATCAACGGGATCACCACATCTTGAGCATTGGGATCAAATTCAGGATCAGGAGGGATAGCAAAAGAAGTAGTTTCAATATCCACCCATCCAAATTTGGGAAAATATACCTGCACCCAAGCATGTCGATGTGCTGTGGTTACTAAATAAAGATCTTTTAATTCATATTTCTGCAAAGAAGGGATCTTTTTTCTTAAATGATAGACTCCTCCTACATGAGCTGGGGTTTGTAAATCCCGGGAAGCAATCCAACCATGAACTACTCTTGCTGGGATGTTGGCACTGCGAAGTAGTAGAGCTGTTGCTGCTGAGAATTCCGTGCAGTCGCCTTCTTTTGTCTTGAAAAGAAAATCTTTGATTTGATTGAAATCAGTTTTTTCTTGGAAACCTAATTTGTATTTATAAGTTCGATAACTTTCTAAGATGGAATTCAAAACATCAAAATAGTTTGAAGGATTTTTCGAGGCAAGGAGAGATTTAACATGAGATTTCAAAAGTTGTTCCTCTTCTTTGCTTAAATTCAACGATAAATACTTTTCTACTGAGAAGTTAGGTTCTTGGGATAAGTCTTGTAAGGTCAAATTTTTCCAATCCTCAGGTTTGGATATACTGACTCCACTAATAGCGATATAAGAAAACTCAAAAGGGTAGTATCTTTCATCTTTGATTGTAGGTTCGATTTGAAAGGGTCGATAAGCGATAACACGATCCTTTAGAGTTGATAGATAAAAAATTGAATAGGGAGATCGTTTTTCATCCAAAGGTTTTTCTGGATCATTCCATGTAGAAATCAGGTGAAGGTTTTTAAGTTGGTTCAACATTTCTTGTTCATCAATCAAAAATCCAGTTTGGGGTTCATACCTGACTAAATAACTTTCTGCTGCGTAAATGGGTTGGATTTCTGATGCAATCACCATCACAGCTATTTGTTTTCCTTTTGAATGTTGGGAACTTTTGAATTGTTCCCACATCTCAGAAGGAACCCCCTCTAAACGGTTTTTCTCTCTTGGCTGTGGGTTTTCTTGTTCTGATCTTGAGGATTCTCCTCCTTGGTTTTGTTGATCAGGATTAGGATTGTGTAATTCCGAGGGAAATTTTTCTTTGCGTTTTCCAAGTGGTTTTCCGTTGCGAAAGTTCTCTTCTTGACCTCCACCTTGTCTTCTATCGAAGAAACCATCCCCCTCCATCGGAGTTAATGGAGGCTCAGGCTCTAATGGGTTATAGACTACTTGATGTTTTACGAAATCAGGAGGTATCATGAAGGCAATGAACAAAAACAACGGAATCCCAATGACAGCAAAAAGTGAAAGTTCTTTTTTGTATTTCGAAATACTCTTTCCACCAAAAAAACTGATGTATAAAGTCAAAGAATGTAAGATAAAACTAAAAAGTAGTATGGCTATCAGTAAATTATTGATACCTTCACTCGCTTGTGCTACTTCTTCAGAGGATCGACTATATTGTAAGAGCTGATAATAAATCGTTATCAAAAGAAAAATCTCCAAAGTAGCAAAAAAAGGAAACTTTCCTTGAGATTGAAAAATTAACAAGGTGCTAAAATACCCCCATAATACAACAGCAAAAGGAAAAAGTAAGCTCATATCAAAAGGAAAGAAAATGAGAGAAGTCACAAAAAAAATCACCATCAAAGTAATTAGGCTTTTTTTGAAATCCCATCTGGGTGGTATCAAGAAATAACCAAAGATCATCGAAAGGGGAAGAAGAAACAACAACGTAATCTTCGTATAAAGATCATGGGAAACGGCAATGGCAGGATGGAAAAAAGGAAAAATCAATGCGGTTATGTATAAAAAAAACCTTGTGATAAACAGGGCATGTTCTTGTAAAAACTTCATATTCTAAATTATAACAGCTTTTAGGGATTCTTCTATTAATTTTCCTATCATAGGTTTGGGGGGTTGGGAGTTTAATCTTTCCTTACGAAAAACCCACAAACCAGGAAGAACATTCAAACTTGGAGTTTTTAAAACACCTACTTTTCGTTTTTCCCCATACCCAACGTGAAATAGATAGATTTTAGATTTCGCATTTTGAAGATAATCATGAAGATGGATATCAAAACTCGTGGAAAAAATAAATTTCTCTAAGGAATTTGAAGGATCAATCAAGCTTGGCTGAGTTATGTATTCTAACTCTGAAAGCTTTCTTGAGAGGATTTCTATGTCGTTGTCCTCGTTTACGTGTAGGATTTCTTTTCCTGTGTTGACATGAAATTTGTATTTTGGGTTTTGTTGTTTCCATGCTCTTATGAATGAGAGCACCCAGCTCTTTAGGTAATTGATTTGCAGGATGGCGTTAATACCATCTTTGTTTTTGTGATAGTGATAAGGACGGATTTCGATGTGAATGGTTTTTGACTCTTCTGGCGATAAAGGAGAGATTTTCGTGATTAGTTCATTTAACTTGATGGAACTCTTCCAGTTGATGTCTTTTAGTCGATCCCCAGGAATGTATTCCCTCATGAAGTATTTTTCTTCATCTGAAGTTTGTATCTTCTTTGTGCTTTCTAAAGTTGATGAAGGCATGATTTGAATTTGAGGTTTTTCTGAAAACAACGGTGGATGGATGGAAATTTTGATTTCATCGGGTTTTTTCAGGGGAATTTTGATTAGATTCAAAATGTCTTTGATGAAAGCATAACCTTTTAAATTAGCTATCCCACAAAAAGGAAAATAAACAGGAATTGAAACAAAATTCTCAGAGGGAAGTTTTGAACCCTCAAAGTAAAGATAAAAAAAAGCCTTTCTTCCAACTTTGATTTTCCCCTTCAGGATATAATGCATTCTTAAAAAAAAAGGAACGCTGATACTTTCAGCTGAAACTTGGATATGTTGATTGATCAATCGAGAATAAATAGTTTGCTGTAATTCACAAAGAACATAGCTTTCTTGATTTCGGATTTTTGAAATGAAACCTACTATCATCACAAAAACCAGCCAAAAAATCCCCAAAATAGAAAAGATTAAAGCAAACATGTTTAACGTCCCCCACGCAATTCCCAACAAAAATAAACTGATCACTAAAAGAAAAGTGCCATTCCACGTAAAAGGATAGTAAAGAGAAAAACCTTCATAGAGTTTTTGAAACATCACACCTTCGTGGGAACTTCTTTTAGAACCTGAGTAATGATTTCATTAGCATCCATCGCTGGGTCCTCTAACTCCAAACGATGAGCCAGCACTGGAACTGCCATCTCTTTTACAATGTCGATCGATACATAATCCATTCCACGAATGAGGGCCAAGGCTCTACTTGCCCTTGAGAGTTTAATACCCGCTCTTGGACTTGCACCAGTTATAACACCTGGATGATGACGAGTTTTTCGGATGATTCTGGTTATATAGTCGATGACTTCTCTCGATAGGCTAACATGATCCACTAACTTCTGCCAAGCCAGTAGTTCTTTATCTTCAATAACGGGTCCAAATCCATCCCATGAATTTTCTTTTCCGTGTTTTTCGATAATGGAACTTTCTTCGTTTTCTTCTGGATAACCCATAGAGATTCGAATCATGAATCGATCTAACTGAGGAGCAGGAAGTGGAAACAAATGAGCTCCTTTTAGGTTCATGGTAGCAATGATGAAAAAAGGATCAGGGATTTCGTATGTTGTTCCTTCGATGGTGACGGTTTGTTCTTCCATTACTTGGAAGAAAGAACCTTGAGTTTTGGGGGTTAGTAAATTAATTTCGTCCGTGAGGATAAAATGAGCAAAAATAGGTCCTTTGTTGAATCGATATTGATTATTCTTAATGTCAAATTGATTGAAACCCAAGATGTCTTGTGGGAGCAAATCCACTGTGCATTGGATACGAGAAAAACTTTCGATCGGAATGCCCTGACGATTGATGCTTGTGTGATTCCAACGAATTGAACCTGCTAAAGCTTTAGCAAGAGAAGTTTTTCCCACACCATGAGAGTCAGCCAAAATTACATGACCTCCAGCAATCTTAGCAGCTAAAATATATTCCAACTTTTGGGTTTTGATGGTGATAACACTTTTGATGTTCGCCATGAGGCGAAAAATGCCTTCTCTTGCAATCTGAAAGTATTCAGGAGGGATCCTTTCTTCTTTTGGTTGCATGTTATTTGAGTTTGTATTTACGTTTGAATTTTTCTACTCTTCCAGCGGAATCTACAATTTTTTGAGTTCCAGTGTAAAAGGGATGACAATTCGCACAAATTTCAACGTGAAGGTCTCCTTTGGTGGTTTTGGTTTTATAAACAGCTCCACATACGCAACGGATTACCGCATCTTTTAGTTCGGGATGGATTCCTGCTTTCATTTTCCAACTCCAGAGGGATTTTTTTCTAAACAACCAAGAATTTTTGATTTGAACTCTTAGTCAAATCGAATTTTTAAACTATTGATTTGGAAAGGTTTTGGGGAGCTTCTTTCAGCTTTTGGTAAGTTTGTATAATCCGAATCACCTTTTCGTGTTTTTTGCTATCATAATCAAAACTCAAAAAAACTAACGACGACAAAATCAAAAAGAATCCCACTCCATATCCAAAAATATAAGATATGTTTCTTGAGACTTCAAAAGATAAGGGATTCTCATGAAAACCAATAAAACCCAAAGCAAAACTTGAGATCAAAATAGAAACAGCTCGAGAAACTTTAATGATCATTTTTAGAAATCCAAAAAATAAGCCATCTCGTTTTTCTCGAAATCTTAATTTCACGAAATCGTAATTAGTTAAATCAGCAATCAAAGTATCCATTAGAACAATACTTGCTGCAAGGATACCTCCAACCACAGAAGCAATCAAAGGGTAGATCAAATCTCTTTCTGGAAAATTGGGATACCCAAGAACAGTTCCCAAACCTAATGAAAAAATAGCTAAAAGAATTAAGTGTTTTTTTTCAAATCTTTTGGCTAACCAAATCCAAACAGGAACTGAAAAGGTCCAAACCAACAAAAATACTAAAAGAATAAGAGACGTTTCTTGTTCTGAAAACTTTAGAGTATATTCATAATAGAACAACGCAATAGCAGAGTTGATCCCGATACCCACAAAAGCGATAAAATAGCTGAGCACCAAAACAAAAAGATATTGGTTTTTTAGTAGAAATTTAGTTGTTCGAAAAACATCAAAAAAATAAGATTTTGGAGTAAAAGTTTTTTCGTGTGTATCAAGCTGAAAACCAACTAAAGATGATACCCACACACTTATAAGAATTACTGCTGCAAATAAAATATTTTTTATCACACCTTCTTGATTCAAGGAAAAATAAGTGGGAAGAAGAATCCCCAAAATCAATCCAATATTTCCCCAAATTAATCGAAATCCAAAAATCCAATTTCTATCATTGGGATTAATAGAAGCTTCACTGCAAAGAGCTGAATGCGGAACGGACATAATGGTCAGAAATGTATTAAGAAAGAAATAATTAACTAACAAGTAAAAAAATTTCTCAACTTGGCTTCTTTCTTTTATAAAATCCAGAAATAGAACGATAAAAAATAAAGAAGTAAAAAGAGACCCCAGAATCATGTAAAAAACACGCTTCTTCTTCCAAACTTGATTTTTAGTCCTTATCACCAAAGGAAAATGATCAGAAATATAGCCCATAAGAGGATCGGATATAGCATCCCAAAGAAGGGATATTGAAATCGCAATACCTGCTAATTTCGGATCGAGTTTTATCTCATCAGTATAATATTTTAAGAGATAGAGTCGAATTATAATTTCTACGAAAAAGAAACCTAATTCTGCAAAACCCAAAAGAATATAATTAAATTTTGCCATGGATTTTGGGTTATTTAAAGATTGATAATGAAATATTGCAATTTTTTAGCTTCTTTGTTTATTTCTCTTTTTTATAACAACCTTTTTGGGTTCAAAGATTTTGATTTCTTTTGGCTCAATGATGAGATCATTGTGGTTTAAGGTAACCAAAAATAAGCTGGCATTTAGAATCTCATTATAATTAGAAAGAAATGTATCTATAGATTTCTTTTGAGTTAGTTCGAGGTATTTCTCAATAAAACCAATAAACTGGCTCATGATGTAAGCCTTCATAACCAATTCCTCATGGACGGTTCCATATCTCAAGTTATGACTTTGTATTCGATTATTTAAAATTATCCACTTTGATTTCAAGATATTATATTGCAATGCAAGATGGATTTTAATTTCGTCGGTAGATAAAGCATCGTTAATTATATTTTCAATGTCTTTTTTCATTTTTGTAATAAAATTATCATAGTCAAATGATAGATTTTTATAATTTCTTGCTATATCTTGTTTTAATGTTACTTCAAACTCATTTAACTCGGTAATCATGTAATCCATATCGTCCTACAACATATTTATAGATTTTTAATCGGTCATAATCTCCCTTGTTTGTTTTAAAAAATTCTTCTTTCTGTATCGTTATTATAGCTTTTATGTATGGACGAATAGCATACAAAAGCGTTTTTTCAATCAAGGGAATTAGATAAGTTGTTCTTATATCATTAGAAAAAATAACAATCAAACCGACGTGGTTATCATTCAAGATAATACAATGGTCGATTTGATATTCTCTTTTGATTTGCTCTTCTATTAATAATGGATTGAACCACCTGCCATTTTTCAATTTAAAAATATATGATTTTCTTCCTTCGTAATACAATCGATCGTCGATAAGAAAACCCAAGTCTCCTGAGGAAACCCAACGATTGGAATCGTATTTTATAATACTTCCATCTTTTAATTCATATTGGTACACATTATCGCCATGATATAGGATTTCGCCATCTTCAGAAATCATTACATCACATAGAATTCTACCAACATAATTATTTTCCCAATCTCCAGGTTCTCCAATGCTAATGCCTGGTCCTGCTTCTGTTTGACCATAACCAACTCTTAGTTTTGTATTTTTTAGTAGAGGTAAATATTTCGAAGGAATTTTTGCTCCGCCGATAATTCCTGAATTTAGGTGAAATAAAATAGATTCATACCCATTTTCTATTAGTTTTTCTAACGTGAGAGGAACCATGCTTAAGTGGCGGAACAAAAACTTTTCAAAAAGGAAGTCAATATATTCAATGTCTTTTCCATGATTTTCATCAATGATAATATATGACTTTTTTAGAAAAGTAGAAAGTAAATCCAAGATCAATCCAAAAGAATGGAACCAAGGAAGGATAGAAAGAACTATCGAATATTCCTCGAATATTTTACTATGAACATTAATATTAAAAAAAATTTCACGGTTAGTTAAACCAATCCATTTTGGTGAATGAGTTCCAGAAGTCCTTAGAAAAAAAACTACTTCTTCAATATTATTTCCTTCTGGAAGATGTATGATTACAAAGTCTTGGTTTAAAACACGAATAAACTCATATTGTTTTTCTTTCATGAAATGAGAAAAATATTCAAAGTTATTTTTGTCTGTGATGATAATCTTTGGATTTGTTTGTTTTTTGATTTCCCATAAATCCCATTTTGGATTGGCTAAAATCAGAGGATAACTTTGGAAAAGACCGTTGATAATATTCGCTAATAGATGCTCACTTTTTGGAAGGTGAAGTAAGATAGTATCTCCTTTTTTTAGTGAAAATTTAGCAAGAAGCTCTTTCCACAGCCGACTTAAGGTCCAAAGAGAATCGGCTGTGTATATAGTTTCTTTCGTTATCAAAATAGGATTACTTTTATACTTTAATAGATCAAAGAGAATATTTCTCCATGGGTTCATCCAGTTCAAACTATGATGATATATATCGACGTCAAAGAACATTTTATCTCCTTAGGATAAAAATAAAATTTCTTCTTTGTTTAGTTCGATAGAGATGGACTTTTACATGAGTAGGTGCCATACGATATGTAAATGTGTAAGGAAAAAGATGATTTAACTCGTTCTTTTGAACGCCATTTTCAAAAGTTCCTTTGAAGATAAAATTGTTGGTGCATGGTGCTACTTCAGTAAAGAAATTTTTTCCTACTGCTTCTTCTTTGCTCACCCCTGTGAGTTTTGACTCTGTGTTATTGAAGAATATTACTCTTCCTTTATCATCTAACTCAATTATCCCAAATGAAGTATCCTCGAGCTCTGATTTGTTCATGAAATCAATATTCTCGAGTAGTGTATCTGGAACGAACTTTTGGGAAGAATCAGCCCAAAACTTTGCTTGCTTTTGAAGTTTTTCCAAAATTTCATTTTGATATTTTGTAGTTTCCATTAAAACCTCCTATGAACTTTTTTTACGAATGATTATTTTCTTTGCTCCTTGAATGATGATTTGATTGGCATCAATTACTAAATAATTTCTTTTTTCTTCATAAAGTTCTTTTAACTGTCTTTCCATATTCTTAATCATGTGAACAATTAAGATTGGGTTTGATGTATGAATTTCTCTCTCTAAGAATTCTTTTTCTGAATACAAATCAATCAATTGTTTTTCCATACTATCAATATTCATCTTCATTCTATATAAACTCTCTTCAAATGAATTTTTTGTTTCCATAGTTAAAATAAAAAACATTTCTTAATGGTTGTCGATACTTTTTTATAAAGTTTCGACAAAAAAAGAAAATTTTTTTCGAATTTGATAAAAAAACATAAAATTATATTTTTGATTTGTTTTGATAGTTTTATAATATATTGAATGTATTTTTAATCTCTCTTAATCAAGATGAAATTTCTTTTTGTTTTTGTTCGATACAAATGGATTTTTACAAATATTGGATCCATTTTGTAAGTAAAAACATAGGGAAGTAAATGATTCAAATGATTGTCCAATACACCTTGCTCAAATATACTTCGAAATAGGAGATTATTTGTGCATATTGCGACTTCTGTAAAAAAATTCTTATTCAAAACCTGTTCTTTTTTTAATCCAGTTTGTTTAGATTCAGTATCATTAAAGTATAGAATTTTACCTTTGTCATCTATTTCTATGATTCCTATACTTTGTGTATCTAATTCTTTATGATTGATATCCTCTAGTCTCTCTAAAAAATCATCACTGACGAATTTATGTTGATGTTTTGCCCAAAAGGCAGCTTTTTCGTGGATACTTTCGTGGATACTTCTGAAACTTGATAATTTATTGATTTCATTCATATTCTACTAACTATTTTTTCTAACGATTATTTTTTTTGGTCCTTGTATCACAATCTCTTTCGTGTCAATATATATAGCTTCTTGTCTTTCCTTATATAGATCAATGAGTTGCTTTTCCATGTTTCTTATCATTTCTACTATGATAACAGGATCTGATACTCCGATTTCTTTCTCTAAGTATTCTTTTTCAGCATATAAACTCACTAATTGGGCTTCTAAATTTTGGATAATTTCTTTTATAGCATCTGGATTGCCATTAAGTTGTGTTAATATATCCATCTTAATTTCAATTATATCTGAGAGTTTAATTTTTTCAATCATTTTTTTAAAAATTAGCATAGAGAAATTTTTTTTATCGGATTTTTGAATTTTCCTATGGGAAAAGTTCTTTGATCTTATTATAACGATAATTGAAAATTTCCTTTAATCGATTTTCAATCAATGGCAATATGATATTCGAAATTGGTGAAAATGGTAATTCATAATATACAATATCTTTCATTAAAACACCATTATCTTTCTTCTCGAAGATATGAGTATGATGCCATAATTTATAAGGACCAACCTTCTGTTCATCAATAAAATACTCTTTCTCTTTTATATATGATATTTCAGAAATCCATTTTAAGGGAATGTTCAGAAGTGGAGATACTCGATATTCAATCAAAAGTCCTTCATACATTTTCTCAGGCACTTCATTTATGATATCAAATCCCATGTAAGGGGGTGTGATGATTTTTAAATTTCTGGGATTGCTAAAAAAATCCCAGACTTCATCAATATTTCTTGGTATATGTTGAACTCGTTGTAATATCATATCCATCTCCTTCATGGTCAAAAATGATTTTTACTTTATATGGTTTATTGTTTTCATCGTATAAATTGGATATTCCAATGTATTGAACTAATTCTTTTGTTTGTATGTCATAATCGAGGATTACTGGTTCTACGAGAAATCTAAGAAAAAAATTATCAATTTCTAAGATTAGTCTTACAGTTTTTCTCTCTTTTAAAAACCATTCTTTTTGCTTATATAGTCGAAATTGCAAGATATCCAATTGAGAAGGGACAGCAAAATTCAACTTGATTGATTTCCCTTTTAATAGATCATCAAAATGCATTTGTATCTTAGGATGTAATCCAGAGTCTAATGAAATGTTTCTATCAAAGGGAAAGAGTTTAGAAACTTTCTTGGGTTGTCCTTTGTCTTGATAAAAAACCCGAAATCCATTGTCCTCGTACAATGAACCTTCTGTGTAACCATTTCTGTAGTACTCTAGTTGGAACAAAGGTATAGTGGGATATCTTTGGTAATTAGATACTTTTTTTCCAATTACTTGATTCTGGATATCTGTATAGATCACAACGATAGTTGTCAATCTTTGATTTTCATAGGTTACGATATATCTTTCTTTGTATAGAAATTGATTGGTTTTCAAATCAAAAGCATAACCAAAGAATTCTCTTTTCTTCACTTGTGATAAGACGGGATTAGAAATAATCATAAATATCAAAAGACCAAAGCCTAATTTAGAAATAAACACCATCGATAAGATCTTTGTTCATAGGTCTTGATAGAAGAATCTGACTTACATTAACATATCTTTTTCGGAAACCTACTTCACAATAAATCAAGTAATACAACCACATTCGAATGAATTTATCATCAAACCCTAAAGCTTTGATTTTTTCTAAGTTATTCAGGAAATTATTCCTCCAAGACTTTAAAGTTTCAGCATAGCTTAAGCCAAAACTTTCTAAATCATACATACAAAGCTTAGTTTCTTGAAGAGCTTTTAAAACTTCGTAATGTGAAAGTAACTGCCCACCAGGGAAGATATATTTTTGTATAAAGTCCGTTGTTTTTAAATATTTTTTATACGCATACTCAGGATAATTAATATATTGTATTAATGCTAAGCCATCGGACTTAAGCATTTTCTCTATTGTTTTGAAGTATTCTGGAAAGTACTCGTATCCGACAGCCTCCGCCATTTCGATTGAAACTACTCGATCATACAGACCAAATTTTTTTGGATCTAATAAACGATAGTCCAGAAAATAAACACGTATTCTATCAGAAAGAGAATTTCTTTCAATTAACTCTTTTACGAACATATATTGCTTTTCAGAAATAGTAATCGTATCTACATAACAATGATAGTTTTCTGCTACGTATTTAGCAAAACCACCCCAACCCGATCCTATTTCTAAAATATGCATATAGGGTTTGAGGTTGAGCTTTCTACATATTTTCTCATATTTTGATATTTGTGCACTGGTTAAATTTTTTGTATCGTTTGGAAAATAAATACCACTTGAATAAGTCAAAGTCTCATCTAACATCAATTGATAGAATTCATTAGACAAATCATAATGATAAGCAATATTTTCTTTTGATTTTTTTAAAGTATTTTTTCTAAATTTATGGAGAACAAAATTAAAAATTTCAAAGATATTAATAAGTGAGTTCTTAGCATTTGATAAAACAAAGATAGGTATTGAGTCAGCATTATCGAGAAACCACTCTAACAAACGGTACAGGTCATTTGTTTCAAATTCACCATTCATATAGGCTTCGGCAAATCCAATATCACCAAACCACAATACTCTTCGAAAGAAATTGGGATTTTTCACGAATAGAAAAGCTGGCTCTTTTTCATTTTTTTCACCGAAAACAAATCTTTCATTATCATTCAATACTACATGCAACTCACCATTTTTAGCGTATTTTAATGTATGATAAAAAAATTTTTGAGATATGGTTTTAGGCTCTATGATTTTGTATTCATTTTGGACCATAGTTTTTAATAGGTTCATATGTATAACCTCCATTTTTTAAATAAATTTTTCTTAGGATTTGATCGGTTTCTCTTTTTGTGAAATAAGGAGTTTGCTTTAACCAAAGAAGTAGTGCATGGTAATGGATCCCAAAAATGACTTTAAAAGTCACAAAAGGATATTTCATTGTGAGTTTTATCAATTCTTTATCAGTCAATTTCTTTCTTTTCCCATACATTGTAGCTATGACGTGATGTTCTTGTTTGTTTTGATTGAAATAACCTGAATCTACTCTCATAAGTAAAGTTTCAGATGGTTCAGTAAAATAAAAAAGCAAATCAGTATCATATTTTACAAATGGAGAGACATAGAAATCTTTTTTGTTTTTATGAAAGTACAAGAATGCATTTTTCTTCTCAGAATGACTAATAGGGATAAGAATTGGTTTTTGTTCATTAAAGGTATTGTTTACTTCAGAAAGAATATAAAGTAGTTGGTTGTCTTTGTAGCAATAATAAAAAGACACGGGATTAAAAACATAATTCAAAAACCTCAAGTTAGTTAACAAATAGATTTTGTCTGGAATGATGAGTTGCTTTTCTTTGAAGTATCGTTCTAGATTTTCTTTGATAGAAGCTTTTGACTCATAGAAGTAAAAATGATCTTTGTCATATAAAGAATAAATATTTTTTCGATTATATGAGAATAGTTTGATCTTTTTATCTAATTGCTCAATCTCATCAATATCAATATAAAACATGAAAATACGATACTTAAGTAAATGTTGGGTATAACGAACTCTTCGATGGACAATCGTTACCTCGTATAAACTAGATTGAAATTCTTTTAGCTTCATAGACTTCTAGTTTTTTTCTTAAGCTTTCACGGGTTTTGATTCTTTTAACGACATCAAGAGCTGAAATTAATCCATCTTCGTGAAACCCATAACGAAAATATGCTCCACAAAAATAAACTAAACCGTTGGTATTGAGTTCTTGAAGTTTTAATTGGTTTTTCAAAGCCTTGGAGTCAAATACAGGATGTTCATATTCGATTACTTTATAAATGAATTCTTCTCTGATTTCCTGAAATTCATTTACCGAAACGAAGATATCTTCTTTAAGCCATGGTTGTAATTTAGTCATATAGTATGTGGTTGAAGTTTTATTCCCCTTTCCGATTTTGTAATTCCATGCAGACCATATTTTTTTGTTTTTGTTCATTACGCTTACATCTCTGTGGAGAATTGCTATGTTTTTTTGATACTTGAAGTTCTGTAAGACATCTATTTCTTTTGGTGTTGCATCTTGTAAAATCTCAAGAGCTGTAGGAGCATGAGTTGCTATGACCACGTAATCAAAGCGTTCTTTCCGATTTTTCGTTTGAACCCATACATTTTGTTCTTTGTAATTTCTTATGATGGAAATTATTGGCTCATTGAGAAAATAACGAATTTTAGTTTTATTGATGATTTTTTTTATGTAGTTATATGACCCATTTTTTACAGTATACCACTGGTGTTGTCCATTAATACTTGATAATCCGTGGTTATTAAAAAACTGAATCAAAGTTCGGATGGGGAATTCTAAGATTTTTTCAGGGTTGGTCGACCAGATGGCTGAAGTCATAGGTATGAGATAGTTTTCTATGAAACTCTTGCTGAAATGATATTCCTTCAAAAAGTCTCCCAAGGTAAAATCATAATCCCATTCATATATAGATGTGTCATAGCAAATCTTGTTGAATCTTAATATCTCTTTTATGGCAATAAGGAAACTGGGATTAAATAGATTTTTTCTTTGAGCAAAGATGGTACTGAAATTCTTAGTAGAGTAATAAAGGTTTTTGTTTTGATTCCAGACAGAAAAGCTCATATTCGATGGAACTGCTTCTACCTCTAATTCTCGAAAGAGATTTACAAGGTTGGGATATGTTACAAAATTAAAGACGATAAATCCTGTGTCCACAGGGATTACTTCTCGATCATTAGAGATTTCTATCGTATTCGTGTGACCTCCTAAGTAATTTTCTTTTTCGAAAATCGTCACATCGAATTCTTTGCTTAGATAGTAAGCAGCACCTAATCCTGAAATTCCACTTCCAATAACGGCTATCTTTTTCATTTATTACTCCTTAAGTTCGAATGTTTTTTATTGTTTTTTTGGGTTTTTGCGTTTGTTTGAAACCATACCCACCAAATAAAACCTTTGCATTGCTGATTTTCTGAATCTCTTTTCTTAGATTTTCTAACTCTTTCCATTTTTTTGGCAAAACGACGCTGATACTTATTTTTCTATATGAATTTTGTCGGATTTCTCTTAATAGTTCGTGCTTGGGCAACATGCCTACGAATTTAGCTGGAACTTTGTAATATAGCAATTTTGCAAAGTGTAGCATTGCCCCCAACTCATGAGTATCTCCAGGAAATACACAAACCAACCAAACAGGTTTTTCGAATTTCATTTCTTTTAAAAGGTGTTTCGCAATATAACTTCGAATCCAGTTAGAAATACTGTGTTCATCAGCAACGGATAGAAAGTTTTTTTCCCAAGCTCTTCCAACTAAAATCAAAAGATTACGAATCTCGCTTATCCACTTTAGAAATGACTTTTTATAAATTGAGTCTAAATGTTTTTGAATCTCATGGTATTGATAATTTGAAATATAATTGATTAATTCTAATTCCTTTTGTGTGAATTCATGGAGATAGAGATTTTTATTTAATACTTGCTCTCGAGATATGTTGAGTAATTCTTTGAGGGTTTTCCCATTGGAAAGTTGATTTTTTATGAAAAGTAAAACTCGCAAATCGTCGTTGTCGTAATAATAATATCCATTATGAGCTTGTGTAGGTCTTAAAATATTATAGCGTTCTTGCCACTTTCGAATTCTTGCTGGAGAAAGCCCTGTCATTTTAGATAAATCCTTTATCAAGTACTTCATATCTTTATATCTTTCTAAAATAAAATGCAAGAATCAGATTCGTCAAAACTTTTTTGTAAAGATACGACAAAAGTTTTTGACTTATTAAAAGAATTTTTCTTTTTTTGTTTTATGTTTAATCTATTTTGGTTTCGAAGGGACCTACGATTGGATGATAATGTAGGATTATGGGAATGTTTAAAAACTCAAACTCCTTCATTACTATTATTTATCTTCGACACAAATATTTTAGGAGAATTAGAAATCAACGATAAAAGAGTAAGCCTTATCTTTGATAGGGTCTTGTTTTTAAAAACTGAATTAGAAAAAAGAAATTCATCTTTGATGGTTTTTTATGGTGATCCTGTTAAGATTCATCAAAGTATTTTAGAAATCCTTCCAATCCAGTGTCTATATTTCAATCATGATTATGAACCTTATCCATTAGAACGTGATGATAAGGTAAAAAATCTTTACAAAAGTTATAAAAGAAAAGTTTTCACCTTCAAAGATCATGTAATATTTGAAAAAGAAGAAATCCTAAATCCCCAACAAGAACCTTACAAAGTATATTCTCAGTATAAAAAACAATGGTTTAAAAAGTTTGAACTTCAACAACTCAAGATTTATCCTTCTCAAGAGCTTTTGAATTTTGCCATTTCCAAAGAAATGATCAAACAAAACAAAGATTTATTCAAAAAACTCTTCCAGCAACAAAATCAAATCTACGAGGATTTAAATATCATCGATGAGGGTCGATTTCCGAATCCGGTATTAGAAAAAATGCATTTCCAAAAAGTTTCTTATGTTCTTCCTAATCCAAATCTCGATGAAGTTTTATTGAAAAACTACGCAAAGAATCGTGATTTTCCCTTTTTGGAAAGTGGGACTTCAAAAATCAGTGTTCACCTTCGCTTTGGTCTAAGAAGCATTCGAGAAATCATAAAGACAACTTTTAATTTAAGTATCAAATATATCGAAGAATTAGTTTGGCGTGAGTTTTATATAATGATTTTGTATTTTTTCCCTGAGTCAGTAAATAAAGAGTGGAACCCAAAATACCAATACTTGAGGGATATATGGAGAAATCCTGAGTTGGACGAGAAAGCCGAAGAAGATTTTCTTCGCTGGTGTAGTGGAGAAACAGGCTATCCTCTCGTAGATGCGGGAATGAAAGAACTCAATGAAACAGGATACCAGCACAATCGAGTTCGTATGGTTTGTGCCAATTTTCTTGTAAAGGATTTATTGATTGATTGGAAGTTTGGGGAAAGGTATTATGCAAAAAAACTCATGGATTTTGAGTTGGCATCGAATGTAGGAAATTGGCAATGGTGTAGTGGAACTGGTGTTGATGCGGCACCATACTTTCGGATTTTCAATCCCTTATTACAACAAAAGAAATTTGATCCAAATTATCAATACATTAAAAAGTGGATTCCTGATTTTGATGAAAATAATTATCTCAAGCCAATCGTTGATCATGAGGTTTCAAAAGAACAAGTCCTCAAGCTATTCAAAAAAGTAGAACAATATGCTCAACATTGAGGATATATTTCACTGGGAACACATTCGCTATGAGGAATGCATAGAAAATCTTGCTACCCTCAATCAAAAAGAAATCCTAATTTCAAACGAACAAAGAAAAAGAATCCAAGAATCTTTTTATAGGTTTTTGGAGCTCGAGAAAATCCAAAAGATTTACGGGATCCACACTGGCTTAGGACCTTTTGTTAAATTCGATAATCAAATGAGTTCAGTTGAATTTTTAGACCACTTGATTGTAGGAACTGGAAACCCTATCCCAGAGGAGGTTATCGAATATTCTTTGCTTTTTCGTGTGTTAACGATGAGTAGAGGTTTTTCTGGAGTGAGAACTGAGTTTTTGGATTTTATTTTATTTTATTATCACCATAAGGCTTTTCCTGTTGTTTTTGAACGAGGAAGCTTAGGAGCAAGTGGGGATTTGATCCCATTAGCAATGATTCTAAATTCTCTCATTGGAAGGTCTAAAAGTTTCATAAAAAAAAATAACAAAATCTATCCATCAAAAAAGTTTATAAAAAAGTTTCAAATAAAAGTTTTAGAACTTCATAAAAAAGAAGTATTGAGTTTTATTAATGGAATAAGTGTTTCAAAAGCCTATTTCTTTTTTTCTTTATATCGTTTTTTTGAGTTATTAAAAATTATTCATGAGCTTTTTCTTTTGAATTACATTCTTTTGAATGCGAACGAAGAACATTTCGATAACGAACTTTTGAAACTTAATCGCTTTATGCATCATGATCTAATCAAAGAAAAAGATGAACTATGGAGGTTTTATAAACATCAAATATCATTAGATTTTCCAAGACCATTACAAGAAATATATTCTTTACGATGTGGATATCAAATCTTAGGAGCTGTCTGGGAGCAGTTCCAACATGTTGCAACTTCATTCCAAAAAGAACTGTTTTCAATTGATGATAATCCTCTAATCATACGTGATAGGGTAGTTCATGGGGGAAACTTTTTCGGACAAAACTTAGCATTTTTATCGGACCAGTTGAATCTTTTGATGGTTCAATTAGGAGTTTGGATTGAACGTTTGATGAAGACTCTGCTTTATCCTGATATAAACCCAATTACGTTTTTGGGAAGTCATGAACCAAAAGAATCTTTTGGATTGGCAGGTTTGGAGCTCTTGTCATCGTCTCTTATTGCGGAGTTGCGGGCAAAGGGGAATTTTCATTCTACTTATTCTGTTCCTACAAATGGAGGCAATCAAGACATTGTTCCTATGGCTAACCTCAGTGTTCGAAAAACCTACCAACAACTGGATCTACTACTCGATTTAGTGATTTCGTATTTTATCGTGATCTTAAATTTTAATCAACTTTTATCAAAAACCCATTCACAAAAAGTAACTCATTTTTCATTTAGAGTAAATCAATACTTTAGTTATATAATCAAACATTTTGGAAGCGAAAATCTTAGCCATTTAATTCAAAAAGTGAAAAGGAAATTTTATCAAATCACTTCTTAGCAAAAAGATAATGAACCACAAACCATTCGGTTCCTTTGTTAGTTTTGAAAAACTCTGCCACAGCTAAAAAGAAAATTTTCCATCGGATCAACCACAACTCGGGATCATCATAGACTCTACGGAAAATCTCAAGGATTTTATCTTTGTTTTTCGTATAATTTTGAAGCCAAGCTAAAGATGTATAATAGTAGTGCCTACCATTAACATACCATTCTTTTTCAATATATAAATCCTTTTGGAAATAATGGAGTAAGTTCGCCGATGGCATGATGCCATTTGTAAAGAAATATTTTGCCATCCAGTCGGTTTCATCTCGAACCACATAAAAGTAAGGAAATTGACGATGAGCAAAAATATGAACGAAAAGTTTTGCATTTTTGTTCATAAATCTTGAGATTTTTTCTAAAAGTTTTTCGTAATTTCTCATATGTTCAAACATTTCGACAGAGATGACTCGGTCGAATTTTTGTTTTGTTTCAAATACATTCATATCAGCTTTTATGACTTTTAAATTTTTGAGTTTTCGGATTTTTATTTGATTGTCGATGTATTCTTTCTGGAGCTTTGAGTTTGTTACAGCAACCACTTTGGATTTAGGGAACTTCTCAGCTATGTAAAGAGAAAAAGAACCCCAACCACAACCTAGATCTAAAATTGAATGACCATTCTTCATCTCACCACGTTCGATATATAAATCCAACATCTTTTTTTCTGCTTCATCCAATGAAAGATTTGGTGAGTCATAATAACAACAGCTATATTTTTTGTATTTACCTAAGACTAGTTCAAAAAATTCATAAGGTAATTCATAATGTTGTTGATTGGCAAGTTCAGGAGTTAAAGCAATCGGAGACTTTTTGAGTTCATCGATTATTTTTAAGAATTTTTCTTGGTTTTTTTCTAGGTCTTTTAGGTCTTCTTCTCGAATGCGTTTTTTATTCAAGTAGTTGATGATGATTTTTAGTAAAGACTCAGGTAATTTCTCTGCAATGTGGGCTTGATCCTTCATAGCTTACTCCTAAAAAGGGATTTCCATTTTTGGTACTTTTGATACATTGCCGGCGGCATGGGAATTAATGGAGATGTTGTTGCAATATAGTCTAAATATTCTTTTCCTTTGGATTTGAGGTTTTGTTCTTCGGTAGCCGGAATTCCGGTTACATAAAGTATAAAATACAAAATGATAAAAAAAGAAAGAAATCCTAAATACCCCAACGGTGCATTCATATGATAAATTCCATAAGATAGCCAGATTCCTAACTCAAAAAAATAATTTGGGTGTCGTGAGTATCTCCATAGCCCCGTCCTTAGGGTTTTGTTGTGGTTGGAGGGCTTCCTTTTGAAAAGAAATAAATGAAAATCAGAAATTGACTCACCAATCAGGCTCAAAGTAAAAACAAATATTCCCAAGTAATGGTTAAAAAGAAGGCTATTTTCTTGGGAAAAGATCAAAAGAAATGGAATGGAAAGAATCACATTCGTCAGGGCTTGAAATTGATAAAAAAGAAAAAACTTTAAATTAAGATGATCTTTCCAACTTTCTCGAAGTCGGACATACCTTCCTTCTTCTGGCTGGTTGATGATACGAGCAAAAAGGAGATAGAAAGCTAAACGAAGACTCCAAAGGGAAACCATAATTAAGAAAATCCCTTGAACAGGATTGATTTCTTCTAACTTATTGAAAAGATAAACACTAATCAAAAAGAAATTAAAACTCCAAGTAAAATCTACTACGGCAAAATTATGAATAATTTTCCCAACTAGAAAAGAGATCATCATGCTTAATGAACTAAGAATGAAAATTTCTAATAATATTATGTAATCCATAATAATTAAAATAATGATGAAATCTTTAAGGGCGAAGATTTTTAACGCAAATTTAAAAATTTGATTTCGTTTATAAATGATAGTTCTTCTTAATATACTAAGTGTTATATAAGCTTTAAGTTTCAGAAAAAACAAAAAAGTTTACAATCAAATTTAAATTAAAAGATGATAACATCTACCTATGCGAGATTACATCTATATACAAGGAGCAAGGGAACATAATTTAAAAAACATTACGTTAAAGATTCCAAGAAACCAATTGGTGGTTATCACAGGGGTTTCTGGTTCTGGAAAATCTTCTTTGGCTTTTGACACCATTTATGCAGAAGGTCAAAGAAGATACGTGGAATCATTAAGTGCTTATGCAAGACAATTCTTAGGGCTAATGAATAAGCCTGATGTGGATGTGATTGAGGGTTTAAGTCCTACCATTTCGATTGAACAAAAAACCACTCATAACAATCCTCGCTCTACCGTAGGAACCATCACAGAAATTTATGATTATCTTCGCTTGCTATTTGGAAATGTAGGTGTTGCCCATTGTCATTTGTGCGGTCGTGAGGTACAATCGGTATCTGTGGATCAAATCATTGAAAATATTTATAAATTTCCTTTAAATTCCAAGTTGACGGTTCTTGCTCCCTTAGTGATCAATCGTAAAGGAGAACATAAAGAAATCTTCCAAAGTATTAAGAAAAATGGATTTTTACGAGCAAGGGTTGATGGAACCATTTATCAAATCGATGAAATTTTGGAAAATATGAAATTCAAACTGGATAAAAATAAAAAACACAGCATTGACTTGGTGGTGGATCGAGTCATCTTAAAGCATGAGAACCGAAGTCGTTTATATGATAGTGTAGAACTTGCCCTCAAAGAAGGAAATGATACAGTAATACTTTTACATGAACATGACCATCAAATCCACGAAGTTGTGTTTTCATCGAAGTTATATTGCCATCATTGTGAGGTTTCCCTTCCAGAACTAAAACCTGTGAATTTTTCATTTAACTCTCCTTTGGGAGCATGTTCTCATTGTAGTGGTTTAGGGTTTTTGTTGGAATTCGATGAAGAATTGATCATTCAAAATCCCTATAAATCCATCCTTGATGGAGCCATTGAGCCTTTTGGAAAGATTGATGAGTCTCGGTATATCTATGAAAAGTTCGAAATCTTAGCAAAAAAACTCAACTTTCAAATCAAAGAACCTTGGTGTAATCTATCCAAAGACATACAAAAAGCTATTTTGTATGGTTATTTTGAAAAAGGATTTCCTATTTTTGAAGGAGTAATTCCGATTCTACAAAGAAGATTCAAAGAAACCAAATCAGAAGACATTCAAGAATGGTACAAAAGATTCATGGTAGAAAAGACCTGTCCGGTTTGTCATGGGAGGCGACTTCGTCCTGAGTCCTTGGCAGTAAGGTTCCATCAAAAAACCATTTCAGATATCGTGGATATGCCTATTGAAAAATGTTTAGAATTCTTTAAAAATGTTTCTTTGACTGCATATGAAGAAAAAGTTGTTGGAAGGGTTTTACAAGAAATCATCAAGCGTTTGGAGTTTTTAAACAACGTAGGGGTGGGGTATTTGACATTGTCTCGTTCTGCAGGAACCCTATCAGGTGGGGAGCTCCAAAGGATTCGCTTGGCAACTCAAATTGGTTCGTCCTTAACAGGAGTGATCTATATCTTGGATGAACCATCGATTGGACTACACCAACGGGATAATGACAAACTCATTCAAACCTTAAAAAATCTCAAAGAATTAGGAAACACTGTGATTGTGGTAGAACATGACGAAGATACTATGCTCCAATCAGACTATATCATTGATTTAGGACCTGGTGCTGGGATACATGGTGGAAACATAGTAGCTATGGGATCTCCAGAAGAAATCAAAAATCATCCTGAAAGTTTGACGGGGAAGTATCTATCCAAAAGACTGAAAATCGAAGTTCCAAAACAACGAAGAAAAGGGAATGGCAAATTTCTCAAACTCTATGGAGCTCACTTGAATAATTTAAAACATATCGATGTAGAATTTCCGTTGGGTATGTTTATTTGCATCACGGGAGTTTCGGGCTCAGGAAAGTCAACTTTAATCAATGAAGTTTTATATAAAGGTCTAAGAAAAAAACAAGTAGAGGGTGGCGTTGGATTTCGAAAGATTGAAGGGTTAGATCATATCGATAAAGTAATAGCAATTGATCAAGAACCCATTGGAAGAACTCCCCGATCCAACCCTGCAACTTATACGGGGGTTTTTACTCCCATCAGGGAATTATTTGCGAGTCTGCCTGAAGCAAAGCTTCATGGATATAAAGCAGGAAGATTCAGTTTCAACGTCAAAGGGGGAAGATGCGAGAATTGTGATGGTGCAGGAATCATTAAGATTGAAATGCATTTTCTGCCAGATGTTTTTGTGAGTTGTGACGTGTGTGGTGGGAAAAGATTCAACAAAGAAACACTACAAATCAAGTACAAAGGCAAATCTATTTATGATGTGTTAGAAATGACGGTCGAAGATGCTTTTAGCTTTTTTGAAAATATCCCAGTCATCAAAAACAAATTAGAAACCCTAATCAGAGTAGGGCTTGATTATATTAAGTTAGGTCAACCTGCCACTACTCTCTCGGGAGGTGAAGCTCAAAGGATCAAGCTTGCAACAGAACTGTCCAAGCGAAGCACAGGGAAAACTGTGTATATTTTAGATGAACCAACGACAGGACTACATTTTCATGATATCAAAAAGCTTTTGGATGTTTTGCATGAACTTGTAGATCGCGGCAACACCGTGATTGTGATTGAACATAACATGGATGTGATCAAAACAGCGGATTGGGTGATTGATCTTGGACCTGAAGGAGGAGAAAGAGGTGGCTTTGTTGTTGCAAAAGGACAACCCGAAGAAATCATGAATGTCAAAGAAAGCTATACGGGTTTTTATTTGAAAAAATACTTGTGAGTTAATCTTCTTCGAAGTTTCGATTGTATCTTTTACACTTGGAGGTTAACAAATCCGTTAAACAAACAAACGAAATGGGATTGACACGATCTTGGTTTGGGAGTTGAACCTCGTAGTGAAGATGAACTCCTGTGGTTCTACCCGAAAGTCCCATTAGGGCGATTGCCTGTCCTTTATAAACCCTTTGATTGGTTTGAACCAATGCTCGAGAAAGATGAGCATAGAGGGTATAATAACCCGAGGGGTGTTTTAGAATGACGGTATTTCCATAACCGGGATCGTAAAAAACTTTATATACATATCCATCGGCTGTAGCAAGGATGGGATCTCCATAAGAGCCCGCCATATCCATACCTGTGTGAAATTCAAAGTGATTTCTTGTTACAGGATCCAAACGAATCCCATACCCGGAAGTGTCATTCACTCTATAAACGGGTCTACCGTTCGGAATGGAATAAACAAAATCAATCTTTTTGTCTTGGAGTTTTTCGATTTTTCTTAAAACATCGGTTTGAAGTTGAAGGAACTCTTTGATGTTGTAAGCTATATAAGTAGCTTTGATATATTTAAATCCAGTTGGGAGTTCTTTTTTTTCACTTATTTCTTTGTTGATCTTTTCTTCTACGATTTCTGAGATATCAGAAAAATCCACCTTCAACTTAGAAGATGGGATTTGGATGACTTCATAAATATTTTGTATATTTTTATTGATTTGGTGTTTGTTATAGTTTTGGATTTCCATCAATGCTTTTTGTAGATAAAAAATAAACTGATAGTTTTTTCCGTAGAGGTGTTGTAATTCTTCAATTTTTTGAGATATTTCTTTATATCGTAGATAAGCATTCAATCCTACGATAATCAAGAAAACAAATAAACCCAACAAAAAGACGAGAACCAAAAAGCTAATGTGTATGCTATAGATTTTTTCATTTCCATGAGGTATCAACATGATGGTGAGTCTTTCAGAAAATTTCTTTTGGAGACGTTGCTTTATTTGGTCTGGATTAAGTTTGGGAGTTTCAAAATTTTTCCACATAATAGCTAAATGCAAAATTAGAATAAAGATTTTTTTGTCAAACAGATATTGTTTTTTGTGTTTGGGAGATAAAATTCTTTTCCTTTTCATTTTGATTTCAGTTTTTTTCTTTTAAAAAGATTGGAGTTTGACTTATTTTGAGGGTTTGAAAAAAAATCGATTTGAGTTTTATGGCTTTGTTTTTATTTGATTTTTATCCCTACTTTAAGGAGTTTTTATGAGCGCAACTGTAACCCTCAAAGGAAATCCCATACAATTGATTGGAACCCCCCTTAGACCAGGAGATACAGCTCCACCATCAGTGGTTGTTACAAAAGACTTAGAAGAAAAAGTGATTGGTATCCCAAACGGAAAAAAGCAACTTGTGATTACTGTTCCATCGTTGGATACTTCCGTATGCGAAAAAGAAACCAAAACCTTCAATGAGAAAGTAGTGACGTATCCAAATGTTGATGTCTATGTTGTTTCGATGGATTTGCCTTTTGCCCAAAAAAGATTTTGTGATAGTTTCAATATCAAGAATCTTGTTGTGGCATCGGATTTTCGCTATCGAGACATGGAGAAATGGGGTGTTGTGATTGCCGAAGGTGGGTTAAAAGGTTGTTTAGCAAGAGTGGTTTTTATCGTGGATGAAAAAGGAAAAATAACTTATACTCAAGTTGTGCCAGAGATTGGTCAAGAACCTGATTACGATGATGTTCTAAAAAACTTGTGATTTTTTAGAATGCAAATTAGTTTGACATAATTGTATTTTCTAAAGTAAAGAATTGTTGGTTATAATAAGTCAAACAAATAATTCTCTTTGAGCCAATGATGGGTTTTTGAGGAATTCTTTGATTCTTATGTTTGCTAATTCTACATATTCGGGGTGGATTTCATAGCCGACGTAATACCGATTTGTCATGAGGCTGGCAATGGCGGTTTGTCCACTTCCCATGAAAGGGTCAAGAACAACATCTTGAGTGTAAGAGAAGAGCTTGATGAGTCTGACGGGAAGCTCAACTGGGAAAGGAGCAGGATGTCCTATTTTTTTGGCGGATTCGGGTTTTATGTGCCAAACGCTTTTTGTGTAGTTTAAAAACTCTTCTTTGGTTAAAGTGTCTTTTTTGTCTTTTTCTTTTTTTCTTGTGTATTCGCCTTTTGAGAAAACCAATATGTATTCGTGTTCATCTCGAAGAATGGGATTTTTTGCTGACTGCCATGTGCCCCAAGCAGTGGAGGGAGCACCGCCTCCTTCCTTCACCCAAATAATCTCTCCCCGCATCAAAAATCCAAGTTCTAACATATCTTGTATGAGAAATGCATGTAATGGTATGTAGGGTTTTCTACCAAGATTTGCGATATTGATACAAATCCTTCCACCCCATGTAAGAACTCTATAGCATTCCTTAAAGACTTGTTTTAAAAAATTTCTATAATCATCGAAACTTATATCTTGGTCATATTCTTTGCCAACATTATAAGGTGGTGAAGTTATGATAAGATGAATGCTTCGATCTGGTAAATCCTTCATATTTTCTGAGGATTGGTTTAAGATGGTATTTTTCAAAAAGGGAGGTATTAGGTTTTCAGCAACAGAAACATTTTCTTTGAGATTTTCAAAATGATATTTTTCTTTGAAGCTCTCGATGATTTTCCTTGAATAGAAGCTCTGAGAATTGTGGGAGATCCTCCCCTTAGAACCAAAGCTGTGGGTAGAAGTTTTTGTCTTTATTTTTTTTTCCATAATTCTATCCATTTTATATAAGGATTATATTCTAAATCATGTGGTATAAACCAGTTAACAGATATATAGTATCCCATTTGTATAGACTTGTCAACACATATTTTTAATGCATTTGGATTAATTTCAATCCCACGAGGGTTTGTTCCTTTTCTTGGTTTATTAATATACTTGTCTCTACCAAGAGAATTAAAGACTTCGATTTGGTTATCTTTTGGTATATAACAAAACATACCTTCAGAGCACCATTTTATTGTGATTAGTATGATATCGGTTTTGGGTTCATAATTTTCATAAAAGTATTCTACTTTACTCCAGTCTACTGTCCAAATCAACTTAACACTGCGAAACGAAGTATTTGTTTTTGTCTTTATGGATATTGGATTTTGATGCCCTACTATTATTACATCTGTTTCGTGTTGTGTGATTGGAACTTCTTGAACACGTTCGATACCAAATTTATACATTAAAAGAGCAATTATCATTTTTTCTCTTAAAGTTCCTACTTCCATTCCGACTCGTCCACCTTTCGAAACTTCTATTTCAGCAATTTTAAATAAATATGGGAGTTTCTTTTGTATCTTTTGAATTAGCATTTGATCTTTAAAGATTTCAACTAGAAGATTTCCCACTTTAAAAATTTCGTCATCTGTATCTATTGCTTATAGTTTAAAATTTAAAGTTTTTTTTTGTGAGTCTTTTAGTAAGTTTAAATCATTCTTCATAAATCGTGAGGGCGGATGGTGATTCTTTTGTTTGCCTTGGTTCGATATATGGCTTGGTTGATGAGTTCATATACTTTACGATCAATAGCATCGATCGTTTCTTCGCTGATTTCGCATTTTTGTTTTCGTATGTAGTCTTTGATTCGGGAGACATTGATTAACCTTTTACGTTCTTTTCGCACTTTTTCGTTTCTTTCTTCTATGAATTTTTTAAGTTCATCCAAATCAGAGATACCATTTTGTTCCATGATAAAAAAGAAGATTGTTTATTTGCGTTTTCATTTTCAAGCAGAAAAACTTTGACAAAAAATAAGTAAAATTTTTTTTCGGATTTTTGTTTTTATGAAGGCTTTGGTAATTGGAGGAGCGGGTTATATAGGTTCCCATGTAGTTTGGGATTTGTTGGAAAGAAATATTGAAGTGATAGTTTGTGATAATTTTTCTACTGGAAACCGAAAAAACATCGTCCAACATCCTAAGTATTATCTCGTTGAAGGAAATTTCCAAGATTTTGAGGTTTTGCAAAAACTAATCTCGTATAAACCTGATGTGGTTTTTCATTTCGCAGCAAGTAAAGCCGCAGGTGAATCCATGCTCCAGCCCACAAAATACTCAAGCAACAACATTCGAGGTACTTTGACTCTTTTAGAAGCAATGATTGAGAATCATATTCGTTTTTTTATTTTTTCATCGAGTGCAGCAGTTTATGGCGAACCCAAGTATCTACCTGTTGATGAAGAACATCCGCGTGAACCAACGAACTATTACGGCTTTACAAAGAAAATTATTGAGGACAATCTGGAATGGTTTTCAAAATTAACGGATTTACGTTATGCTTCCCTTCGATATTTTAACGCAGCGGGTTATGATGTGAAAGGAAGGGTCTTGGGTTTAGAAAATAACCCTCAAAACCTTCTTCCTGTTGTTATGGAGACTTTGATTGGCAAACGTGAAAAGATGCAGGTATTTGGAAATGATTACCCCACACCCGATGGAACATGTATTCGAGATTATATTCATGTGAATGATTTGAGCTCTGCCCATTTGTTGGCAATGGATTATATCATGAATACAAATCAAAATATTGTCGTTAATTTAGGTTCAGAAAAGGGTATGTCGGTTTTAGAGGTTCTTCAAATCACAGAGAAAGTTACTAACAAAAAAGTTCCTTATGAAATCGGTTCGAGAAGAAAAGGAGATGCAGTAAAACTGCTTGCCTCATCGCAAAAGGCAAAAACCATTTTGAATTGGAATCCACAGTTTTCAGATCCAGAAACTATTATAAGAACAATGTGGGAAACTTATCAAAAAAATGCATAAGTTAATATTCATTTTAATTGTTTTCGTTGTTAGTTGTAGTTTTCAGACTTCTCGAAAACTGGAGATGTATTTTCAAAAAGGAGAGTGGAACAAAATCCTACAAACCATCTACGAAGTGGAACTCCAACAAAAATCTCTCAAAGAAGAAGAATACTTACTATGGAAAGCAAGGATTTACTCTTTGCATAAGGAAACCTATGGTTTGGCGAAGGATTTTTACATTTCTCTGTTAGAGAAAAAACCCCAGCCTGAATATTATTATGAAGCTTTTTTGTTTCTTTTGGACATAAACGATGATGACACGATGAAGTTTTTGTTGAGTGGAGATACCATTCATCCTTCTATTATTTTTGATCCTTTGATCGTTGATCTACGAAATTTTTTGGATTGTAAGCAAACAATCAAAAATCAAATTTGGCTACAAGCAAGCATTAAAACCCAGTCAATTCGAGATCCATTTCTTTCTTTGTTTTGTAAATTTTCGTTAATCAATGGAATGTTGGAAAAAGTTCAGGTAATTACGAAAGAAAATTTCTTTGATATGACAAGGCCTGATCTTTTACAACTGATTGCTCAAGAAAAAGAAAGACTTCTCCAAAAACAAAACGTAAAAAAAGAAGATAGGGAATTGGTGGGTGTTTTTCTTGATACTCTTGAAGGTATCATCACAACTCATCGTAATGATCATAAGATGTTGTGTTTAACCCAACCCCATTTCCATAAGTTAAAAATTTCTTTTTTTTCATCTGAGGATTGTTTGAAGAAATTCCCCCAACTTTTGCCACTTTATAGAGAAAAAGTTTCAAAATCCTTCAAAACCTCAAAAGAAACTCCACTCTTTTCATCGAGTGTTTATCAGCCTTGATTATGTCTTTTTTCTTAACATAAAAATTATGTATATAACCATACCTACCGCGAAGGCAATGGTAAAAAATATAAGTAAATCCACTAAGTCTCCTCTAAACATAATTCACCTCCTTTTAATGATCTAATGCAATTAAAATTGAATTCTCTTAAAAATCAAATCAAATTTTTTTTGTATCATAGTCCATCATAAATTTTATTGAGATTCATAATCATTTTTTTGTTAAATTCTGAAACAAATGTAAATAAAATAATTGATTGTTGAATTACTTAGAAAATTACGCATTTATGATAAAAATAAAATATCCTGAAATCCAAGAAAAATCCAAAAGTGTTCCCTTTTCCAAAGAAAAAATCATACAAAAGGAATATGGAAGGTATTTGGATGATTATCATGATGGGGATGTTTTCATTCATCCAAGAGGAATCACAATAACTAAAAGTTTTGCTATCGAATATGCTACTACCTTTCATGAAGCTTCTCCTCTATTTTTGAGTGAAGTTTATGCGAGAGCTCATGGTTTTCGTGATCTGTTGGTTCATCCTCTTTTGGTGTTTAATATTACTTTGTCGTTGGGAGTTCAAAACGACTCAGAAAAAGCGATTGCTAACTTGGGATACTACAACGTTCAGTTTTTGAAACCAGTATATCCTGGGGATACCCTTCGTGCTAGAACAAAAGTGATCTCCAAAAAATCAAAAGAAGACAAACCCGGAATTGTTCATGTTAAAACAATTGGCATAAATCAGAATGGAGAAGTAGTAATACAATACGAGCGAAAAATCATGGTAGCTCCATCCAAAGAAAAAACCAATATTGTAGAATATCCTAAAGAATTTCCTGAGGTTCTTGATCCACAATTAGAACTACCAGAATTGAAACTTCAGAATATTGATCAAAGCATTATTGCTAATTATACTTTAAATAACACTTATTTTGAAGATTTTGAGGTAGGTCAAATTTTCGTTCATAAAAACATGAGGACGATCACAGAAGAACACATTGCATGGACCTATCGGGTAGGAAATACTCATCCCTTACACTATGATCGCTTATATTCAACAAGTCTGAGTGGACCAATGAGTGGTGAACCGATCGTATATGGAGGATTGGTCTTTGGTTGGTTGGTGGGACTTGCATCCCGGGATCTTACGGAAAACATGATTTGGGATTTGGGTTACACAGAAGGATATCATACCCAACCTTCTTTTGCGGGAGATACCATTGGAGCAATATCACGAATTATAGGAAAAGAAGAAGGACCCATTCCCGGAACAGGAATACTTCAGATACAGCTCATAGGGGTCAAAAACATCAAAACAATCGAAGCTTTAGACAAATATGGAGAAGACTTGTTCATAAAAGAGAATGACAAAAAGGATTTAGGAAAAGAAAAAATCCCCAACAAAATTTTCGAGATTGAAAGAAAAGTTTTGATTAAAAAGCGAATGTAAGTCATGTTTTCTTTGAAAATCAATACGGCTATTCAAGGTTCGGAAGACTTTGACATTTTGATCATTGGTGGTGGGATTTTAGGTTTAGCAATTGCTAGGGAAGCTGCTGAACGTGGGCACTCTGTGGGACTAATTGAGAAAAATGACTTTTACTGCGCAACCAGTGCTTCGACTTCAAAACTCATTCATGGAGGATTACGTTATCTAGAAAATTTTGAGTTTGATCTGGTTCGTGAGTCATTGAAAGAAAGAAGGATTTTGATGCTCTCGGCTTCTCATTTGGTAAAGCCTCTTTCTTTTTTAATCCCAGTGTTGCCTTGGACGAAACCAAATCCTTTTTTTCTCTTTTTGGGATTAAAAACTTATGATCTATTGTCTTTTGATCGAAATCGATATTTACCCGAAGAATCCTACATACCGAATTCAAAATTTCTTGGGAAAAGCGAAATCGACCAAATCCTCCCAGAATTAAGAGAGTTAACTAAGGGAGGGTTTTTGTATTATGATGCCTTGAATATCCATCCAGAAAGACTTGCTTTGGCGTTTCTAAAAAGTGCCCATGAAAAGGGAGCAAAGTTTTATAATCACGTAGAGATTGAAAATTTTCTTGTTGAAAAGAATCATCATCTCTCTCAATTAAGAGGGGTCGAAGTAAAAGATACCCTCACGGGAAAAACTGCTACCTTCAAGGCAAAGGTATTTGTAAATGCGACTGGTCCTTGGGCTGATTTGTTGTTATCAAGAATATTTGGCCAGCCCGTCAAGATTCTGAAAAGATCGACGGGGATACACTTTCTTACAAAACCTATTTGGAACGTAAAATCAGCCGTTTTACTTCGAACAAAGTCCAAAAGGCATTTTTTCATCATACCATGGCTTGATTTTTCGTTGATTGGTCCAACGGATACTCCTTTTGATGGAGATCCTGATGATCTTCAACCGACAAAAGAAGAGATTGAAACATTCATTCAAGAAATCAATCAGACCTTCGAAAAAAAAATGATCACAAAAGAACAAATTCAAGATGTCATCATAGGGATTCGACCTTTACTTTACTCTCAAAATCAAACCTATTTAGCGACAAGAAAACATCAAGTTTTCAGCCACAAAAAAGATGGTTGGAAAGGACTTTTCAGTGTCGTAGGGGGAAAGTGGACCACCGCAAGAAAAATCGGAGAAGATGTTCTTCAAGAAATCTACATGGAATTTCCTGAATTCCAAAGAACATCGAAAAACGTTGATACCTCCATTCTTCCTCTTTTTGGTTCGCCTGGATATTCGAATCCATTTTCAGTATATGAAGATTTTGCTTTGAAAGAATTCAAAATCAAAGAAATTAACTCTGAACAACATAAGTATTTGATCTCTCTCTATGGGACTGAGCATATTGAAATATTGAAGCTCATCCACGAAAATCCAAAATTGGCAAAACCCATTGATGATTCATTTCCCAATCGTGAACTTTATGCTCAGGTCCAGTTTGCTTTTGAATATGAAGGAGCTCGAACCTTAGAAGATATTGTAAGAAGAAGAATAGGCTATGGAACCTACGGAGTCCCCGATAAGAATGTTTTAACGAACATAGCAGAATTTGTAGGAAAATCCCTTAAATGGACCAAAACAAGAGTCAAAAAAGAAGTAGAAAATACCCTAAGTAGTTATCCCACTGAAGTATTAAAGCAAGTCAAGGCATAAACTTTTGATAAACTCCTTCCATATATTTGGCTAATTCGACATCTTTTGAAGAAATTCCATTTAGCGAATGTGTATAAAGTTCTATGAAGACTTTGTTGTAGACATTTTTCCAATCGGGATGGTGATCCATCTGTTCACATTTTAGTCCGCACAATACCATAAAACTCAAAGCATGTTTAAAATCTTTAAAATGATACGTGCGTATTAAACGATCATCTTTCCATTGCCATTGTTTTAGTTCAGTTTGTAAAATTTGTTCTATCTCTTGGTTATGAAGTTTCTCCATGAGTTTAATAAATTAAAAATAAAGAAAAAAACATTCAATTATCATGAAAATACAAATTTGATTTTGTTTGACATAAGATTACCCATATAATCTATGGTTTTTGTGGTAAAGATACGATTGCATAGGTTTGGAAAAAAGAAAAAGCCCATTTATCGAATTGTAGTGGTGGATTCGAGAAAAAGAAGAGATGGAAAATACATTGAATCCGTCGGATTTTATAACCCTTCTGCGAATGAAAAAGAAATTCTTTACAAAGTTCAAAAAGAAAGAGCTGAATATTGGTTAAATCAAGGGGCTTGGCCAACTGAAACGGTATTGGCAATTTTCAAAAAAGCAGGTGTTGTTATCCCCAATTTTGTATTAAAAAAAGAAGAACAAAAATACCAAGCTCGGTTGAAATCCAAAGCAAATCAGAATGAGAAAAATCAATCCTAATGCAGTAAACTTAGAACCCGTAAAGTATTTGGATTACGTAATTAGAGGATTAGTCCAACATCCTGAAGAAGTGAAAATTCAAAAAGTCGAGGGAACACAAGAAACCATCATAGAAATTCGGGTTCATCCCGACGATGTGGGAAAAATCATTGGAAAAAATGGAAGTGTGATTAGAGCCATTCGTATGATTATTCAAGCAGTTAATAATCGGGACAAAAAAAACTATTCTGTTGAAATCATAGACTAAATTGAGCAAAATTGGATTAGAGTCTTTGATCCCTATTGGATTTATCCAAGATTTTTTCGTAAATAAAAACGAACTTATTGTTTCAACCAAAGGTGATTCCCTTCAAGAGATTGAAATTCCTTTTGATGCTTTTGTAGTTCAGTTATTGGGAAAAGGACGAAACTTCAAAACCAAGCAAGAGAAAAAAAACATTCAATATGATGTTTCTTCTGAAGGTTTTATAAGAACTTCTCAATTACTAAAATATCGAATATTTAAAATTCGAATTTTGGAACGTGTTATACGAAAAAAACGCATGGGGTTATTCATCGAGTTTTATGAACCCTTGCCTGATACAATAATTGGAAGTTGGGTTTGTATTCCTATTCAGGTTTTGGAACAAAAGGATGAATTATATTTTTTCAAAATCAAAAATAAAGAGGTTTATGATACAAAAGGGAATCTTATTGGTAATGTATTTGATTACATGGAAACCTCGGCTCATGGCATACTAGAAATCCGACTTATACCACAACTAAAAAAGAAAAATATTTTAGTTCCATTTGTAGATGAATTTTGCCAAATCGTGTTTCATGAAGATACCAAAGGAGTGAGTAAAATCATTATTAAAGATTGGGAATACTTTCTTGAGACTTAATGTTTTTATTTCAAATCATAACGCTTTTTCCGGAACGTTTTGAAGCTTATTTCCATACAGGTCTGCCCAAAAGAGCCCTCAAAAATCAAATCATTAATTATCGCATAGCCAATCTTCTTGATTTTGCCATAGTCAAAAACAAGAAAAAGATCATTGATGGAAAGCCTTTTGGCGGTGGCACGGGGATGATCTTAAGAATTGAGCCAGTAGATCGAGCTCTACGATCATTTGAGAATTCTTACCCAGTGATTGCTATGACACCAGGGGGAATTTTGTTAACCCAGGATTTTATCTTATCTTTGCATGATGAGTTAAAAAAAAACCAAATCCATGGACTTACTTTTTTGAGTGGTTATTATGAAGGTTTTGATCAAAGAATTTTAGATCACTTGGTTGATCTGGAGGTAAGTATTGGTGATTTTGTTTTGAATTCAGGTGATTTAGCAATTCTATGCTTTATCGATGCATTTATGAGGTATTTACCCGGTTTTGTAGGAAAACCTCAAAGCTTAGAAGAAGAAAGTTTTTCTTTAGAATACAAAGAAGAAAAAAAATTGTTGGAATACCCTCAATATACAAAGCCAAGAGAATACAAAGGTTGGAAAGTTCCAGAAATTTTGTTATCTGGAAATCACAGTCTTATTGACAAGTGGCGTAAAGAAAAAAGTTTGGAAAGAACCAACAGAAGAAAACTTCGATGGAATCTCAATCTTAGGGGTCTTAAAAATGAACACAGAACCAATGAATAGTCAACAAGAGGTGAATAACCAAGAACAATTATCTGAAGGAACTCAAGAAGACACTACAAAAGAAAAAACAGAACATTCTAAGATTTTCATCAATGGAAAACCCATCAAAGTTAAAAAATCGCCCTTATTTGAAAAAAAGAAATGGGTTGATTTTCGTCCTGGGGACACTATCAGGGTCCACACCATTATAAAAGAAGGAGACAAAGAACGAATCCAAATATTTGAAGGAACCGTTATTCGCATAAGAGGTGAGGATCTTAACAAAACTTTCACAGTTCGTAGAATATCACATGGTGTGGGGGTAGAAAGAACATTTCCCTATCATAGCCCATGGATAGCTAATATTGAATTAGTAAAAAAAGGAAAAGTCCGAAGAGCAAGACTATATTACTTACGAGAAAAAATAGGAAAATCCGCAAAAGTGAAAGAAGTTTATCAATAATTGAATTTTCATAGTCAACTGACTTTTTCTTTTGAAAAGAGTTTTTTCGAACAATATGACATTGTTATTGGTATTGATGAGGCAGGACGTGGAGCAATTGCAGGTCCTGTTTTCATCGGTGGGGTGGGTTTTTCGAAAAGCTTCTTCGAGAAACCCGATTTTGATTGGGTATCAAAAGTAAGGGATTCAAAAAAATTAACACCTTCAAAAAGAGAAGAACTATACGAAAAAATCAAAAAAACTGCTTTTTTTTCTAAAAGTTATTCTGTCTCATCTGATTATATTGATCAAAACGGGATTAACTCTGCCATCGAAAAGGGTATTCTGTTTTTGATAAATGATGTGATTGAACTTGATGACATAATAAACATTAAATTTCTTATTGATGGTAATTATCGCTTTTCGTTTGGCAAATTACATGAAGATTTAGAAAGTTTAAGAATATCTCAGACTAAATTAGTAAACGAAATCAATTTAGAACTTTATAAAAACACAAAAACGTATCGAATTTCAATTTCTAATATCATAAAAGGGGATGATAAGGTATTTTCCATTGCTTCTGCATCAATCCTTGCAAAAGTATCACGAGATTTGTGGATGATGGAATTAGCCAAACAATATCCCCAATATGGGTTCGAAAGACATAAGGGCTATGGAACAAAATCCCATTTTGAAAAAATACGGATTCATGGGATTTGCGAGTTCCATCGCAAAAGTTTTTTAGGATCATTTAAGGCATATTAAGTTATTTTTTTGAATTCCGTTTTTTTTTCCATGAAAATTCAAGCTTGTGTGAACAATTATTTCAAAGATACTTTATTCCAAAAAGAAACGAACTTAAAACACTTTAGTTTTGAGATCCGAGATATTCAGCTCAGAATTTCTATTTTGTATAATGAACAAAAAATTCACAAAATAATTCTACATGATCCTAAAGAAATACTGAGTGAAAAAACCAAAAAGAAAATTTTATCAATAACATCTGACTTCTGATTTAATTTAACTAAGAGAGTCTCAAATGAAAAGAAAAAAGTTTATTGGATTAAAGTATGAACCCGATGTTGATGTAGCTCCAAGAATTTGCTTTAAGATCCATACATCAAATTCCGATTTTTTTGTTAAAGTGTTAGAAAATTATAAAATTCCCTTAATAAAAGATGAAATCCTAACGTCTATTTTAGATAAGATTCCCTTAAATTGGGAAATCCCGAAGGAATTGTATTTTACAATAGCGAAGATTTATGGTATATTATATAAAGATGGCTACCTCAAAAAGAAAAGTAATCAAAATTGAACAACTAAAATCGGGAATGTCGTTTACTGCACCTGTTTACATTGACGAGAATAATGTATTAGTTCGAGCCTACGAAACCATCAAGAAAAGTGATATTGAAAAACTACTGAAATGGGGTATCGATAAGGTTTATACAGATGGGGAGGAAGTTTCTGTTGTTGAAGAAAAAGTTCAACTACCTCAGGGTGGAGCAAAAGATTTAGAGAACGTAAAGATTTCAAAAGAATTCGAAAAGGCAAAAGAATATCGGGATGAGTTCCAAAAGCAAGTTTTCGAAATTGGAAAAAAGCTACAAAAAAACATTCGTTCTCTTGTAGAAAGAAAGCACTTTAATAATCACGAAGTTCTATCGGATGCGTTGTATCTTGCTGGTGTTGTTATGGATTATCGTTTTTTCCCCATCTTACTATTGGGAATTCGGATATCTGATGATATCTTGATACAACATTCAATTCATGCAGCATTATATGGAGGATATTTAGGCAAGTTGATCAATCTAGGTAAAATTCGAGTGCATGAGCTGATTTTTTCTATGATGATAATGGATGTTGGGATGTTTTTTATCCCTATAGAACTAAGAAAAAAGAATTATCCATTAACTGAAGAAGAAAAAAAGATTTTTTACAATCATACTTTATTTGGTTTTAAAGTTTTAACTCAAGATGCTTATGTTAAGCAAAACTTAGCAATAGTTTCTTTGCAACACCATGAGAACTTCGATGGAACAGGTTATCCAAAAAAATTACAAAAAGAAGATATCAACCTGATGGCTCGCATAGCCGCTATTGCAGATCGTTATACTGCCATGTTGGAGGATCGATACCATCGAAAAGCCAGAATCCCTTATGAAGCCATGAAAATTTTACTTTCAGAAGAAGCCTCTCATCTGGATCCAAGGATTTTACGTTTTATGGTAGGTGGACTTTCCATTTATCCGATAGGAAGTTTGGTGGAATTATCTAATGGTTTTAAGGCAATTGTTGTTGAAGGAAACCTCAAATCCCCACTACGACCTTTAGTGAAATTAGTTTTTGATCCCAAAGGCAAACACATCGAAGAGAATTACTTTTTGGATCTTGCAAAAGAACATCAGATCACCGTTATCAAGGTATTGGATGCAAAAGAAGAAAACATAGACATCCTGAGCTTAATGTGAAGGAAAAAAACTCCTTTAAGCATGAGTCCGAAAAAATAGCGATTGATTATTTAAAAAATCGTCAATATGATGTTTTAAAGCATAATTTTCTGATACAAACTGAAAAAAGAAAAGTTGAAATTGATATCATCGCTTTTCATCAGATGGAGAAAAGACTGCACTTTGTTGAAGTCAAACGTTGGAAAAAGAATTTTTTCATTCATCCGCTTTTGAGAGAAAATTCCAAAAGAAAAGAATTACTTTACGAAGCTTATAAAGTTTTTTTGAAAATGGTTAGGCAGAATTTGGAGATGTATCAAGATTTAAATGAGTTTAAAAATTTTATAAATTTTCTTAAAGAAATGTCGGTTTGGGATGTAGGTGTTTCGTTTGATTTGATTTGGATACAAGATCGAGAAATCAAGCATTACAAAAATATTTTCTTTTAGTTCGAAAAATTCTATTCAAAATCCTACAACAGGTCGAATGATTCAGTAAATCCAAGGATGGAAATCAAGTTACAAGGATGTAACGTATGGAAAAAGCATTACCTCAAAAAACCCATTTTTCTAAAGAATCACAAGAAAATCATTCCCTAGAACCAGAAAAAGATAATTACGAAGATCCCCTTTTACTGAGAAAACAAGGACTAAACTACATAAAGAAAAAAGACATAGAATATTATAGAAAGCTACTTTTGGATGAAAAATATCTAGATCACGCTATTCGAAGAATAGCGATGGAGATCTCTCACTTTATTTTGAAGGATCGGTGATGGTTTTCTGGATTTTGGGCTGTTCAAGAAACAAAAGTGTATTTCGAAAAGAAAAAGCAACTTGTAGATCATCAGCAGTTATCCGAGGATTGCCATTGTAGTCGGCGATGGTTCTTGCAATCCTTCGGATGATATTTTTTTCATTCTCAGAAGAAAGCATTTTTGTTTTTTCTTTCCAAAGTTTTGAGGTTTGTTCGCTATCGAATGACATAAATTCTTCCATTCTTTCATTGGGGGCATGAGAGTTGTAGAAAAAACTTTCTTTTTGGTATCGTTCAAATTGGATTAACATTGCAGATTTGATTTTTTCTTTGTACTGTGTAAATTCATCCATCGTGATTGAGATAACTTCATGATCAACAGGCATGATGATATCAACAAAGTTTTTGATGTAGAGTTCAAACTTACTATGGTATTTTTTGATTTCTTTGTAGCTACAGATACATTCATCCACTGGATGAAGAAAATTTCCACAAGGACAAGGGTAAGAAAAAAACGTCAGCCAAAACGAATTTCTTAGTCGAAAGTTTTCGGAAGGATAATCAATAAATTTTTTTTCTAATAGGTCCTTAAAGATCAATACTTTATCTTTGCTAAATGAAGGAAAATCATCAATCAAAAGAATGCCAAATTGATTACGAAAAAGTAGACTTTCGAGGATGCTTTTTTTTGATCCTATGAGTTCGTTTTTTGTGATATTACTATTGATGATTGCCATAGGGAGTTGATCTTGAAAGTTTTCGTTAGAGTGCAGTTGCTCCCATTCAGTTGGATGAAGAGTGCTAATCAAACGGGAAAAGGCATAAAGAAACTCCCATTTGTGGATTTTGGTTTTTTCTATCAGAAACACAGAATGCTTTCCAGCAATGATTGGCATGATTTCGAAGAGAGCTTTTGGAAGTTGGATTTTGGATGATTTGGTTTCATTTTGAAAAAAAAATACTTTTGGGGCTTCAGGTTCATAAATTTCCCATGTCTTGTTTTTTAAGTCTTTGATGGTTTCAATCAAATAAAATCGAACATCCTTGATGGGATAAAGAAAACTCGAGCAGCGCCTTGATAGGACCATCGTTTCAAAGTTTATTTCTTTTGCGGCAAGAATGATCTTTTTATAGGACTCATCGCATATGACTTCTCCAAAAAGATTCAGCTCTCCTAAAAAAAGAGTATTTTCGAAATCAAACGTATCAAGACCAAGACTAGGATACAAACTTTGAAAAAGACAAACAAATAAACTCAAATCTAAATAATTTTGGTAGTCTATTCCATTTGGAGTAATGTTGATTTGGATGTTTTCGTAGGGTAGTTCGATTTGATTGCTAAGAAAAATGGTTTGTAATTTGATTGCCATATCAGAGCTTTTTTGGGGGGAGATTCCTAAAATCTTGATCTGTGGAATTCCTTTTTTGATGAAGCTCTGGATTGAAATTCTTCTTGATGTTATATTTTTATCGAAGATTAAGGATTTGATTTCCATATATTCTGATTTATATGAAGTTTTTTCAATTTTTACTGATGTTTTTTTTGGTGTATTGGGTTTTTTTCTGTAGGACGACTCTGGTTTCGAAAAAAGAACTTCAAAATTGGAATCAGGATTATCAGAAGCATGTTTATCTTACAACAAGTGAAGTTTTTCTTTCGGATTATGACTTTGAAACAAACTCTTTTGTAAAAGTTCAAGACCAACCCCTAATACAGAAAAATTCAAAAGTCACATTGAAAATTGAAGCTGTGGATGATTGGGTTCGGCTTCGAGTTTTCGAAGAAAATAAAAATCGCATAGATTATTTTGGAGTAGTGGTTCTGTACTTGCATCCCGCAGATGAAAAAAAGAAAAGTAAAGAACTGAAAAAAATCATTGATGAATATATTGAAACTCATTTCAAAAAATTATAAACACAAACCGATATTTTTTTTATGAAAAATTGGGTTTTGTTGATTCTTTTTTTTGTTTTTATTTTTAAGATTCATGCTGATCATGGTACCCAAGAGCTAGATGAAATTGACATTGAATTACAAAAGTATTTACAACTTCTTCAACAACATGATACCGATGAAGAAAAGCTCAATCAAATCTTTGGTTCATCTACAGAAGTAATCAAAAACGGGATTGTGTTTTACAATATATCGGAAGCAGAATTAGGAGAAAAAATCAATAGCCTACAAAGAAAGACGGAGTTATATAGAATTAAAGAAGGAGATACATTATTTTCAATAGCAAAACGCCATCAAATGAACTTGCAAGAAATCATAGAGCTCAATCCAAATCTAAAAGAAAAAAGTTCAATTTTTGTTGGAGATGAGATCAAAGTATACACTCTTGAGGACAATCCAAATAAAGATTCTTTTTGGAGAAACAAAGAAGACGTTCAAATCATAGAAAAAAAATATAAAGTCAAAAAAGGGGACACTTTGACCAAGATTGCAAAAGAAAATCGAGTGGACCTAAAGAGAATTAAAGAACTAAATAAACTTGTGGGTGATAAAATCAAACCTGGGGATGTTTTGATTCTGGATCGCTATAAACTCATTCAGCAGTATCGGATTCGCAATTTATTCATCATGCCAGTGGACGGGTATATCACTTCCCATTTTGGTAGTAGGGTGAATCCTTTTGTTCACAAAATGAGGAGTTTTCATAAAGGGATTGATATAGCTGCTGAAATGGGAACTCCCATACGTGCAGCTCGTGATGGGATTGTGATCTTTTCGGGGAGAATGGAAGGCTATGGTAATAGCATTTTCATACGACATCAGAATCAATACATCACAATCTACGCTCATAACAAAGTGAATTACGTTAAAGTGGGAGAAGTAGTAAGGCAGGGTCAGATCATCGGAGAAGTGGGAAGAACGGGTTATGCAACAGGACCACATCTTCATTTTGAAATCCGAAAGTGGGACAAACCCATCAATCCCTTAACTCTTTTGAATAAAGAAGAAAGAATCCCAATCTCTACTCAGAAAGTTGCATTGAAATAAAATGTCTATGTTGGTTTATTTATACAAAAACACTTTTTTTTTACTTTTGGTGGGAGTCATTTTTTTATCGTTTTCTCTTTCTTATTTTGTTTCTGTTTTATTGAGTTATATATTATCTAATCAAATTCAAAACCAAAAATTACAGAAAGAAGCACCAAGAACTTCCATCACTTTGACTTTGCCAAGCCCCAGACCCTATGAAGAGTTTGATGGAGTGCTTTCGGGTAATTTGTTTCAACTTTCTACTGAAAGACAGATGGCAACAGAAAGTGCTCCAGTGGTAACGAAAGACATTGAACTTTTGGGGGTTTTAGCGGGTTCACCTCAATTTGCGAGAGCTCTTATCAAAATCAAAGATGAAAATCTCATCCAAGAGTATGCCATTGGTGATACACCAGGTGGAAATAAAATTATCAAGATTTTATCTCATTCGATTGTAATTTCTCAAGGAGCTCGAGACATTGAATTAGGGGTAGGTGAAAGTCTATCCAGTGCAAAACAGGAAAAGCCAGCCCAAACAGAGAAACAAGAAAAAAGTTCTCAGAATGTTCAAAAGATTACTATTCCTAGAAGCCGAATTATCCAACTCACAAAAAATCAAACCCAGCTATACGAAAACAAATTTGCTCCCATTACCAAAAACGGAAAAATCTTGGGAATGAAAGCCATCTTTATTCCAAATCATAGTATTTTGTATGAATTAGGGGCAAGAACAGGAGACATTTTTAGAAGAATCAACGGTCAACCCATCAATGACGTAAATAAGCTTTTAGAACTGTGGCAAAATGTTCAAACCTTGAATAAACTGACAGTAGAAGTAGAGCGAAGCGGACGCATTTTTTCTTACGAGATACTCATCCAAGATTAATTTAAAATCAGATATCAAAAACCGATAATTTTTTAAAATGAGAATAAGAGTTTATTTTTTTGTGATTTTTTCTTTTCTCTTTTTAAATCAGCTATTCTCTCAAGAATCAAAAGAAGTTCCAAAGGGGTTTTTTGTTCCGAATTTTCGTGATGTGGAGATACAGGATTTTCTCAAAACCATGGCACAAATAACTAGACATAACATTTTAGTAGACGATACTGTGAGAGGAAAAATCACTATCGTTGCCTACAAACCCATTCCCGTAAGTCGAGCCTTGGAGTTTTTAAGATCGGTTTTGGAAGTTCGTGGATTTACTGTTGTGGAAGATGGTGGTTTATTGAAGGTTTACAAGAAAAAAGAAGCGGAACCCCTTTCAGAAGTAAAAAAACAGGAACCCGCCAAGTCAGAAAATGATATCATCACTATGATTTACAAGGTCCCAAAAGTGATAAGTGTTCGAGAACTTGCGGATTTATTTCGTAAATTGGGAGGTAATGATGTAACAGTTCATGAGTTTCCATCTTCGTATTCTATTATCTTGACTGGGTATGGACCCGTGATCAAAAGAATCCTAGAAGTAGCACAAGAAATCCTTCCTCAAAAAGAAGAACAACTTGGGGCAGATACTACTGACACAGTTCATATTTATCACGTTAAGCATTTGCAGGCTGAAAGTTTAGCGAATGTCTTAGTAAAGCTTGATGCTCCAATTGTGGGAAAAGAAGAAAAACCGACTCCTGCTCCTGTGGGAAAGATCAAAGCTGTTGCGCATAAAGAGTCCAACACATTGATTGTGACTGCCAATCGAGAAGAGTGGGTAGAAATCCGAAGAATCATTGAACAATTAGATATACCCCGAAAGCAGATTCTTTTGGAGGTTCTGATTGCAGAGGTATCAGGTTCTGACATCAATGATTTTGGGATTGATTGGCGTTATATAGGACCTGATGCCGGATATACTCAATTCAATACGGGACTTGCCATAGAAGGCAATCTGATTGATGAAAAAGGAAACATCACAGGAAACAATACTTTGAGTGGTTTTAGCATTGGATTTTTACAAAGAGGAGGAGACCTTTTAGGGATTTTGAATGCTAACGTCTCGAGAAGAAATTTTAATGTTTTATCAGCTCCCCAAATTTTAACGTTAGATAACCAAGAAGCGGAAATCAATGTAGGACAAGATGTTCCCGTGAAAACTCAGGAGAGAACCACAGGTGGTGGAACGGCTGAAGCTACCATCAATTCTTTCGAATATAGACCTGCTGGGATAAAACTCAAGTTTACACCCCACATCAACCCAGAAGGAAAGATCAATTTAGAATTGTTCACGGAAGTTACAAATATCGAAGGAGGGATCACCTTAGGAGTGAACCCTGTTTTTAGTAAAAGAAACGTCAGGACATTTATCACCGTGGATAACAAACAGACAATTGTGATAGGAGGTTTGGTCTCAACAGAAAAATTAAAAGCTATCCAAAAAGTGCCTCTCTTAGGAGACATTCCTTTGCTTGGTTTTTTGTTTCGAAGAACAACCTTCACGACGAAAAAAACCAACTTGATGGTATTTCTTACTCCTACTATTCTTGATAACAAAGAAATTGCGGATCACATAACCAACTCAAAGCGAGAACAGCAAAATTTAGAATACAAAGAAGCAACAGAAAAAATACATCTATGGCCTCAAGATAAGCCCAAAACTGACGAAGAAATTCACCAAAAACAAATCAAAAAAGAAAAAATCCACGTAGACGAAAAAAAGCAAAAAAATAAAGGTCAAACATTTAACCCAAAACCAAAAAATGCTATTGACAAAGCAAATCCCTGATACAGAATTTCTGATGTTATGAAAAGACCCTTAGGAGAGATCTTATTAGAAGAGGGAATCATCAATCAAGAAGAATTAAACGAAATCTTAAAAATCAAAGAAAAGTCTCAATTAAAAATCGGTCAAATCCTCCAAAAAAAAGGCATTGCCACTGAAAACGATATTCTAAAAGTCATAGCGAAACAATATGGCTATGAATTTTTCCCTAAGTTGGAGTTCAAAAACTCCGAGGTCTTCAAAAGACTACCATTGAACTATATCGAAAAGTATAAAATTGTTCCCTTTGAGTATGTTGAGAAGAAACGTTTGATTCGGTTTGCCATATCAAACCCAGAAAACATTCACTTCCAGGATGATATAAGAAATCACTTCAAGGATTACCGAGTCGAATTCGTTTTGGCACCAGAAAGTGAGGTTTTGAGGATTTTTCATACCCATTTTCAAAAAGTGGATGCTTCTGATGTTGTTGAGGGTCTCGAGGAAGAATATTCAGAGTTTGCCCAAATGGAAGATACGTTGGATTTAGCCAATGAAGCTCCCATCATTCGAATGGTGAATGCAATCTTATCGCAGGCTGTTCAAGAAAGAGCTTCGGATATACACATTGAGCCTTTTGAAAAAAACTTTGTGGTTCGTTTTCGGATTGATGGGATTTTACACAAACGAATGACTCCTCCCAAAGTGATCCACTCTGGAGTTGTCTCGCGCATCAAGATCATGGCGAATCTGAACATTGCAGAAAATCGATTACCACAAGACGGAAGAATCAAACTCAAGCTTACGGGGAAAGAAATTGATATCCGGGTTTCTACTCTTCCAACGAAATATGGAGAAAAAATTGTGATGCGTCTTCTCAACAAAAGCGATATTGAATTTCATCTTTATAATTTAGGACTCTATGATGACATCCTACGAGAAATCAAAAAGATCATCGCACAGCCCAATGGAATTGTTTTGGTAACCGGTCCAACGGGTTCAGGAAAATCCACAACGCTATATTCGATTTTGAAAGAACTCAATAAAGAATCAGTCAATATTATGACTGTTGAAGATCCAATTGAATATGAGTTAGAGGGAGTTTCTCAGACACAGGTTCATGAGAAGATAGGGCTTACTTTTGCTAATGTTCTTCGCACCATGCTACGTCAGGACCCTGATATCATCATGGTGGGTGAGATCCGGGATCAAGAAACAGCCCGCATTGCGATACAAGCTGCATTGACAGGGCACTTAGTTTTATCAACTTTACACACAAATGATGCTCCTTCGGCAATCACACGATTAGTGGATATGGGGATTGAACCTTATTTGATCACGAGTAGTGTTCGAGCTGTCATAGCCCAACGACTCGTTCGAGTGATTTGTCCAAAGTGTAAGGTTTCGTACTCTCCTCCTGTAGAAGAGCTGATGGATTTAGGTTTAGATCCTACAAAACAAAAAAGGCTTTATCGTGGGGAAGGTTGTGAGCATTGCGTTCATACGGGGTACTACGGTCGAACTGGAATTTATGAATTCATGAAAATCACACCGGCAATCCAAAGGGCAATCCTAAAAGGACATGATGCCGAAACCCTAAAAGAAGTTGCCCTTAAAGAAGGAATGATCACACTCTTTGAGTATGGAAAGCGAAAAATTTTGGATGGTATCACAACTCCAGAAGAGGTCCTACGAGTCTGCTAATGCCCGTTTACAAATACACAGCCATTGACAAAAAAGGAAAGCAAGTAAAAGGTATTTTAGACGCTCAAAATGTTGCTCATGCAAGAAAACTACTTCGAAACCAAAACTTATACGTAAAAACCCTAAATGAAGACATAGAAAAAAGAGAAAGGGAATTATTTCCTTTCTTGGCAAAGATACTCTACCGAGTTCCCCGAAAGGATGTTGCTATTTTTGCAAGGGAGTTGGGAACGCTTTTGGATGCGGGTATCCCTTTGGATAAGTCATTAACAAACATCATCGAACAAACGGAAAATATTTATCTAAAAAAAGCCATCATACAAATTAAAACCGATATCTTAGAAGGAGATTCGTTGTCCAAGGCAATTTCGAAACACAACCAGATTTTTCCTGAGATCTATCCCAACTTGATCCAAGTAGGAGAACAAACGGGTAATTACGAAAAATCATTACTGCGACTTGCTGACCTCGAAGAAGCCTCCCTGAAGCTCAGAAACAAAGTAACTACGGCTATGTTCTATCCGTTGATTATGCTTTTGTTTTTGGGGGGGATTATGATTTTTCTTTTGTCTGTTGTGATACCGCAAATCCAAGAAATGTTCGTTCAATTGAATATGGAACTCCCTCTGATTACGAAAATAGTGATTGGTGTTTCGAATCTGTTTTTTTCTTATAGGATCTTATTTGTTTTTCTTTTTTTGGGTTTGGTGGTTTTTGGTTTTTTCCGATGGTATCGAACGGAAAAAGGAAGAGAAAAAACAGAAACTTTTTTGCTAAAAGTTCCACTTTTGGGAAGTATCATAAGAAAAGTAATCATTGCGAGGTTTACTCGGAATCTGGGGGTTCTTTTGGAAAACCGAGTATCACTTCTTGTGTCTTTACAAATTATTTCTAAGCTTGTGAATCACAAAATCTTCGAAAAAGAAATCCTGAATGCCATCGAAAAAATCAAAGAGGGAGCAAAGATTTCTGAAGCATTTTCGGACTCGAAGATCCTTACTTTCATGGTAAAGGGTATGATCTCGGCAGGAGAATCCACAGATACCCTAGCCCATATGTTATTGAAAACAGCAGAAATCACCGAAGATGAAATTGATGCCACCATTCAGCGTTTTTCCACCTTGATTGAACCAGCTATGATTGTGATCATGGGGCTTTTGATTGGAGTCATCATGTCTGCTATTTTACTTCCCATCTATAATCTGACCCGATACATTGAGATGTAAAAAAAAGAATTGATTCTTTTGTTAGCATGGTTTTTCTCATAATTATGAAAAAGTTTCGTTATCGTAAAGGCTTGACTCTTTTTGAGTTGGCATTGGTTCTTTTAGTTTTGGGCATCATTATTGGCATCGTCTATGCGAGTTTAGATTTGGGGGTAGTGGATAAGGCAAAAGTTTTGAAAGTTCGTGATGTTCAAGCAAAGCAACTTCCGATTTTGGTTTCTCAATTTGAAGAAGAAGTTTCTCCCTTAAATGAAGGAGATACTCTGGAGCTCCTTACAAAACCTCATCCCGAAACCAGCTGGAAGCCTGTTGATGAAGATACCGTCAAAGATCCTTGGAATCGCTTTTATGTGATATGTAGTGATAATGAAGGAAACTTGCATATTTGTAGCTATGGAAAAGATGGGCAAATTGGAGGAGAAAAAGAAAATCAAGACTTCTATTTAGATGACAAAAATACCTGGCCTGAATGGTTAAGAAAATAACTAAAGGATTAACCATCATTGAACTATCAGTCGTTTTATTGATAATCTCTCTTGTGTTATCGATACTTTTTTCGATGGTGAGTCAGTTTTCTATCTTCAAAACCAAGCAAGATGAAGCAGAGATTTTAAAGGATATTTACCGCTTTGCGAAAAGTTCTTCCACTCGTTCAGGGCAAATCATCTATGTTGAATTTGATTTAGAAAACCAACGATATTCAATCTATCGTAAAGTTCGAAATAAAGAAACTATAGAAAATCAAAATCTTATAGAAAGAGAGTTATTCCTTACAAATCGAATACTTTTCATTCGAAATCCTTATCAAAATGAAGTGAGTTCTGGAATTTATACCATTCAGTTTTTTCCCAATGGAGTCAATGACGAAGTTTATATTTATCTTGGTGGGGGTGATAAAATATCAAAAACCATCATCTTCCCAAGATACGGAAAAGAAGCCATCATCAAAGATCAAAACTATCAGGAACTCCCACAGGAAGCTATTTTGAATGAAAAAGAAAGTTAAAAAAATTTACAAATTTTTTAAAGGATTGTCTTTGATAGAGATTGCTTTTGCCATTGCGGTGGCATCTACTTTTTCTATTAGTGTTCTAAATTTAGTTTCATCTTCATACCGTATGCAAAAGAACTCACAAAATTTGGAGTTAGCATCAACCCTGGCAAGAATCAAAATGAATCAAATTCTATCTCAATTGACGTTAGAACCTACCCAAAAATCAGGAGAGTTAAACGTTGAACTTTATCAAGGCTTTAAGTATGAAATCCTAATCAAAGAAGAACAAGTGGATTTAGCTAAAATTTCCGAAACTGGTAAGATTGAAGCTAATGTGGATGATCTATTACCCACAAGTGTTCAAAATTTCAAAGGAAAAGAAAAACAAGGACAGAATATCACAGAAACGGGAGGACTCATTCCCATTTATCGTATTATTGTAAGAATTCATTATCCCATTGGAAAAAATGAATTAGGAACTTATGAAGTTCAAACTTTCAAAGCTGCGAAGGGGACTTAAACTTCGTGGCTTTACTTTGATTGAACTTGCTTTGGCTATCACAGCTCTGTCGGTTTTATTTGTTGTATTATTTGGGGTGAATTTTACTGTGTCGAGGATTTCCAAAAAAACCTCAACCATAAGTCTAAAGCGTTCAGAAGCAATCCAAGCATTAAACATCCTCCAAGATACTATACGTATGGCTTACTTTTCTCAAGAAATCAATAAAACATTTCTAATAGGAAAAAGCGTAGGAATCACAGGAAACCGAAGAGATCAATTGACCTTGACATCTGTATCAAAAGGTTCTGTTGCAGGTGGGGTTGTGAAAGAGATAGCTTTTTTTGTGAAAGAACAGTTTAATGATACAGGTAGTTTATTCATTAGAGAAGATTTTCCTGATGAAGATCCTTTTGACGGTGGGGTAAGTTATCAATTATTGGAAGGTGTGAGATCCTTTCAAATCCAGTATTCCCTCAATGGAGTAGAATGGAGGGAAGAATGGGATACAAAAAAAAACAAAAGATTGCCTAAGCTCGTTCGAATTCAAATCCAAATCCAAAATGGTGGGAAAATAGAAACCTTTGAGACCGTAGCCATGCCAGGTATGTATATTAGATAAAATTTTATATTCGAAAAAAGAGTTGACGATTTTAGAAATTTTTTTTCTAATTGTGGAAACCCTATGCCCGGTCGCAAAAGAAAAATAACCCATTTTCGAGATCTTTCAAACGAAGAAAACTCAGAACTAACAAAACATCATGAAGAAAAAGAAGAACCAAAAGAGAAACCAACTAAAATCATAAATCCTTGGGAAGACATTTATGATCCATTGACGGGTGAACTTATTGTTTTTGATGGCAGAAAACCAGTATATTACTGCAAAAGGTGTTCAGTTTTTTATCAAGAGGAATCCTATCAGTTTATTTTATCTCAAAATGAGGGTTGTTGTGTCGTTTGCCGCCAAAAAGTGATAATTCCGTATGATAATTTTGAAAAAATACCTGTCATCCAAATGAACCCTGACTTGGTTACCCTTGATGATTTACCTGCATATGTTGGAAGGGTGATTAAATTCAGAGGTATGGTTCAAAAGATTCTTAAAAGTCGTAGGGGGGATTACGCTTTGATGTTCGAAGACAAGCCGTGGGTGGAAGGTTTCAAGCTGGTAATATTTTATAATTTAATAAATAATACAAATACTGGACTTAGCCAAAGTTTTTTAGACTCATTAGACAAAAAGACAATTACGGTCAAGGGATTACTGCAAAACCATGAAATTTTTAGATATGAAATTTTGGTTTTCAATAGGAATATGATTCTTTCCATTGAGTAATTTTTTTTCGATTTTTTGAAACTTTTTTTGGTTTTTTTACCTATTATTATAGGAGGAACATATGACACAACTAATGTGCTACGTTCGAACTGCTGATAAAACAAGAAAAGCGGAAATTGGAATTTCACCTGAGGTAACAGTTGCTGACTTGATTGATACCTGCGTAAATCGATGGTCACTGCCAACGGAAACTGCCTATAACCTTGTGATAGTCGATCGAAATATTGTGCTATCTCCCGATCAAACTTTGATTGAAGTTGGATTGCAAGAAGGAGAAATATTAGAACTTCAGCCAATTTTAGAGGCTGGAAATGAATCCCATCTATAAAAGAAGAGAAAATGATTTAAAAAAAATCCAAGAACTGGAAAAGAAATATAGTTTTTTAAAAATCGTAGAAGTTAAAGGTGAGCCAATCACAGAAATACAAATAAAGCTGGATTTAACGTTGCCTATCTCTGAAAAAGAAAAACAAAAAGAATTCATATTGAAAATTCTTCTGTCGGCTAATTATCCTATGAGCTCACCTCATTTTTCCATTTCTCCGCCCGTTTTTCATCCTCACGTATATGAATCAGGCAATATTTGTCGAGGTGGAAAGTGGTTAGTTTCTACCCCTTTAGATCAAGAAGTAGAAAGAATCATCAAGCTTCTTTTGTTCTATCCTGAGCTCATCAATACGAAATCCGTTGCTAATGAAAAAGCAATCACTTGGTTTCACAAAAAGAAAGCAAAACTCCCTCTCATGAGGATTTAAATGGAACGTATTTTTTTAGATAAATATCTAAGGCACCAATCCATCCATTGGTTGGATCAGAAAGAACTCTTCTCGAAGAAAGTTTTGCTAATTGGAATTGGAGCAATTGGTAATGAGCTTTTAAAAAATATGCTTCTTATGGGTATCGGTGAAATTACGATCGTTGATTTCGATAAAATAGAAATCCATAATCTTACAAGGTCGGTTCTCTTTCGAGAAAAAGACCTTGGCAAAAGTAAAGTGGAAGTAGCAGAAGAAAGGGCAAGGGAAATCAATCCTGACTCAAAAGTTATTTCAATCTATGGAGATTTTTATGACCATTTTGGAATCGAAGAATTAAAAAAATTTGACGGGGTTTTTGCCTTAGTGGATAACTTTGAGGCTCGTATTCGTATCCATAGATTGTGTTATTTGGCGGGGGTGGATTTTTTCAATGTTGCTATGGATAGTCAATTTGTGAGTGTGGAATATTACCCTTATGGAAGTAAAAAACATCTTCTAAATAACTTTGCTTGTTTTGAGTGTGGCTTAAATGAAAAAGTCTACGAACAGATAGAAATACGTTATTCTTGTGGTTGGATACAAAGATCAGCCTATCGAGAAAGAAAAATACCAACGACAATCATTACATCTTCTATCGCAGGGGCTTTTGCTTTGTCGGTGTTTCTTCATAAAAACCATTACGAGAGACCTACTAAATTATTCATCGATACGATTCATGGATCATTACAAAGATTGGATCTTACAAAAAACGATCATTGCCTTTTTTGTCACAACTGGAACTCTCTAAGTATTCTATCATGGGAGGATTTTTTAAAACTCCAAAAAGAATTTGAAAACATTACTTTGTTTCTAAATGAGCCTATTTTGATACAAGGTGTTTGTGGGAAATGTGGCTTTAAAGTTGATTATTATGAACTCTCCAGAAAATACAAAGACTCAGACTTGGTTTGTAGTCATTGTCATGGAACTTTAGAACCATTTGTCAAAGACCATTTTGAATTTTCAGAAATTAAGCACTTAAAAAATATTTCTTTTAAGTATGCATATTTTTTTAAAAATGAACATACGTATTTAGTGGTTAAAAATGATAAGTTGGAAGGAAACGGAATCGGACCTCAAGCTTCAGACGTTTGAAGCTTTACCTTGGGGGAAATTGAAATTATCATATCAAGAAGTCAAAGATTATGTTCAGCAAGGTTATTATATTTTTTTTGATGAGGTATCTTGGGAACTCATGTGGAATTATGGAAAAAGTCATGCAACAGAAGTGGGAGGTTTATTACTGGGCTATTGTTTTGAAGGATTTGGCTTTTATGTTTGGTTGATTGATGATATTGTTTGTTCAGAAGTTTATGAAAGTAGTGAATTCCATTTGGTGATGTATCCTGAGATTTGGCAGGAAGCAAATAAAAAAATCAAGGATACCGAAAGAATCATTCTGGGTTGGTTTCATACTCATCCTAATTTCCAACCCTTTTTTAGTGGAACCGATCAAGCCACACAAAGAGAATATTTTCGTTTCCCTTTTTCACTGGGATTTGTTTTTGATCCTTTTTCAGGGAGTTTTTCAATCTATTATAGTTTTGAGTCTTTGGTTTTTCCTCATAAAGTTCTCGTTAAAAGTTTTTCTTAACCTAAAAACTTACGTATATGCGCAGCTTCGACTAACTTATTTTGTATCTCTGAGGTAGTTCCGCTCAATAGATCGTTAATAATGGAAGATGTAATTTCTTTGTGATTTAGATCTGGTTCATATTCAAAATGATCAATGATTTTCATGATAGATTGAAATTTATTGCCAAGTAGTTTTAATGAATCAGGATTAAAATATCGTAGAGCTGCTTTTGTATCCTCTTCAAAATTTACGTAGATATGTTTAATTTTAGAATAATCTTCCTCATCAACAGACATTATACTTAACAACTCAGGTGGAAACCCAATAGAATACCCACTTGCACAAAATCCAATCACTCTTGGTAATTGGATATCCCCTATACTTCTTGAGTATCCAAATAAACCTGTGTGGGTTTTTCTTCGTCGTCTTCTTGGAACATGTTTGGCAACTTGATTGATTACACTACTAATTTGTTCAAGTTTGGCTCGATATTTGTCTGAGATTTTTTTGATTAGATATGTTGCTTCTTCTTCGTCGATTTCATGAAATGGTCTTCGAGGAAAATTTTTCAATTTCTTGATGGCTTTTTGAACATCCTCAAGGGGGTTATCATACTTGAAGGCTGATTGAACCGTGAATGTATATACTTCTGGGTATTCTTTAATAACATTATCTACGTTGTAGGGTGTGAGGTGTCCTCGGAATGGTGGTGAACCCACGCCTAATATGGGATAAAACTTTACTCCTGTTTCTTCTGAAAGTTTTCTCAGCCTTTGCAGTGCTACTTTATTTGCTAAGATTGCACTGATATGGCTACTATACATGGCTGGATCAGATCGAGCGAAAAAAACTCTATGATAGACAAAATGTTTATTTTCAATGTATTTTCTTATGACATTATGTGAGTTCAAAATATTTTCTACATTCTCAAAAAGAGGTATTACATTGATGGTTTCTGGTAGAAATTCTCCAACCCAGTCTCTGATTAAAATATCCCCGTATGTGATAGGGTAATGTTGTTTTCCTGAAATATAGTTTTTATAGAAATAATAAAGTCGATTTAGTTCAATATCACTTGTTGTCATAGGGAGGATAATTTCAAAAATAGGAGCATAATCCCCATCGCCGTAAAATAACTTGGCAATATCGAAACTACGAGGTATACTTTCTAAAGTCTCGACCACAATTTTGGCTTCGTCCTTTTCAATCGAGGGATTGGGAATTCTAAGAGTAATGAATTTGTCTTTGCCTATACGATTTTTCTTGAAGTAGTTTTGGTATTTTTGTAATAACTTCCGTATGACATATTGATCAATCTCTTTACCTTCACTGTCCCACATTTGTTCGTCACAATTGGCATGAGAAAACATATAATACGCTTCTTGGATTTCATCATCTCCTGAAAAATCAGAGGTTTTACAAAAAAAGGGGACATCAACGTTATCGGGGTGTTGTGTCGACATGACTTTGGGTATTTTTCTTTCTTGTTCCATACGTTATTACCAAAGTGATCAAATATGAATTTAAGAAAACTATAATTTATTTTATTTCCTTACAAATTGATTAAGATTGAAAATTTCTTTACTTTTTCGTATGTAAAGTTAGTATAAATGAAAAAATTTTTTATTTTTAACCTTATCTAGTATTTTACTTACATACATATTCTGCAAAACGCTTCTTTCATTATTTTGATAGTGCTCTCTTGACGAACAATGGATTTCGAAAATAATCTTTGAGATTTGTGAAATTTATCTCATTCATCATTTTTTGTCATTAGTTCATTTGATTTAATGAAAAAAGATTTTGAAAATGTTTCTTTTTTCTTGCAATTAGCTATTTTTTTCCTTTTGTTGGGTATGACAATTATGAAAAAATTCAATTATAATTTTTTTTGTGTAAGTTTAAACAATGGTTGATTTATTGTGAATTCATAATAATAATGAAAAAAAATTATACTTTTCCACTATTAAAATTAAATAGGAGTTTTATATGAATAAAATTGAATTAATACAAAATTTTCTTAAGCAAATTGATTTACAAAAAGTAGATTTTGGGTTTGAAATTCATTTTCCTAATGGAGAAAAGTTTGTTTTTGATCAATTTCCTATAAAACTGAAAATTTATTTCAAAAATGAGCAAGCAATCGATGAGTTTTTGGCAAAAGGAAATTTAGGTTTTGCTGAACAATACATGGAACAAAATATTGATATCGAGGGAGATTTGTATTATCTTACCTATTTAGGTCATGTGATTGAACTTCAGGGGTTTGAACCAAATTTTATTGAAAAACTCAAAATTTTATATCATCGTCTCACCCATAGAAACACACTTGTTGGTTCGAGAAAGAATATCCGACATCATTATGATGTAGGTAATGATTTTTATTCTCTATGGTTGGACAAAAACTTACAATACACATGTGCCTTTTTTCGTAGTCCTAAGGACAGTTTAGAAAAAGCACAACTTCAAAAAATGGATTTGGTTTGTCGCAAACTTCAATTTCGAAAAGGAGATTTCGTAGTTGAGGCAGGATCCGGATGGGGTGGCTTTGCGATATATGCAGTAAAGAAATATGGAGTTCGCATGAGGTCCTATAACATATCAGAAAAACAAGTGGAATATGCAAGAGAATGGCAAAAACGTGAAGGGATCTCAGAAAAACAATTAGAATTTGTCTTAGATGATTATCGTAGTATAAGAAATGATGGGTATAAATACGATAAATTTGTATCAATTGGCATGTTGGAACATGTAGGACCGGAAAACTATGAAAGCTTTTTTGATTTGATTTATCAAAAGATTCCTTCAAAAGGATTGGCATTGGTTCATACGATATCACGAGTTCGACCAAGAGAACCAGATCCATGGATTAATAAATACATTTTCCCTGGAGGTTACATTCCTTCTTTGGGGGAAATCATCACATCCTTAGAAAGAGCCGTAAACAAACCCAAAAAACAATATCTTTTTGTCATGGATATAGAAAACTTGAAATACCATTATGCATTAACTTTAGATCATTGGGCAAAGCGTTTTGAAGAAAACGTAGAAACCATCCGACAAAAATATGGTGAATCTTTTGTTCGTATGTATCGAATGTATCTTCGTGGTTCTGCCAGTGGTTTCAGAAGAGGAGAACTTACTTTGGTTCAAATACTATTAAAGAAAGATCAGAATCCTGATTATCCATTAACTCGTGAACATTTCATTTTACCAACAACAGAAAAACGAAAGGTACAGAAAGTAAAGTGATAGAAAGAGAAGTCATCATCGTTGGTGGTGGTCCCGGAGGAAGTTCTACAGCTCTACGTCTAAGCCTTTTGGGAATCCCATCTACCATTCTTGATAAATCCACTTTTCCAAGAGTAAAATTATGTGCAGGTTGGATCACACCAAGAATTCATTCTCTCCTGAAGATGGAACATTACCCCTATGGCATTTTGGAGCTTCGTAAGATTAATTTTACTTTTTACACTAAGAAACAAAAAGAAATTTCATTTTCTGCCAAGACCAAACAGTATTCCATTCGTCGATATGAGTTTGATCATTGGCTTTTGGAGATGAGCCGAGCAGAATTCTTTCAACATCAGGTAAAAAATATCGAAGTTGATGAAGATGGCTACTTTGTGATTGATAACGAATATCGAGCCAAATTCCTTGTGGGAGCTGGTGGAACTTATTGTCCTGTATATAGAAAGTTTTTTCATGAACAAAATCCAAGATCAAAAGAAGTTCAAATTGCAGCTTTAGAAATCGAATTTCCTTATGAGTATCAAGATCAAAATTGCTACTTATGGTTTTTTGAGAATGGACTACCCGGATATTCTTGGTATGTACCCAAAGCAAACGGTTATTTGAACATAGGGATTGGTGCTTTTTCTCATTTTGTAAAACCATCTTTGCATTGGCATTTTGATCACTTTATCACAAAATTAAAAAAACTAAAATTATTAAATCACTTCGAACAAGAACCCAAAGGGCATACATATTATTTAAGAGAAAAAACAAAAAATATCCAAAACCACCGTGTCTTTCTTGTTGGCGATGCAGCGGGTTTGGCAACGTTTGATTTGGGTGAAGGAATTGGTCCTGCAATCGAAAGTGGTTTTCAAGTAGCTGGTGTCATAGCCAAGCATGACGCTCTGAATTTGAATAAAATTCCTTTTAGTAGCAATCAAGATTTTGGAAGGCTATTTTCTTTTTTGATGAATCAAGAAGTTTATGAAAGGTTTTATGCTTTCCCTTGGAACTGGAAGGAAAAAGTTGTTTATGCTATTTTGAAGCTACTTCAGATCGTTTAAAGAATGGATTTTGATCGATTGATTTCTCAACTCAAAAAACGCTTTCCAAATCACATTCAAGTTTTTCAAATAGAAAATCACAAAGCCCAAGAGCTACTGATTTTACCCAAAAATCAAAAAGTAGAATTAACAGATGACACTCGAAGGATTCAATCAAATAGTTTTTATTTTTCCACTCATTTTGCGAAGCCATATTTATCTGATGCCATCAGTAAAAAACCTTTTGCTATGTTCCTTTCTCGTAAAGAGCTGAGATTTCTAACTGAACATGGTGGATACCAAGGAATAGTGGTTATTGGCAAAAGAATACCTGATTTTTATTTGGGTCATGCTTCTTCAATTTATTATGAAGATCTTTCACAATCCTTGAATCTAATAGCCATCACGGGAACCAATGGAAAAACTACAACTTCGTTTATGATTTATCACCTTTGGAAAAAAAAGAACCTACCCTGCGCTGTAGTAGGAACCTTGGGGATTTTCTATTGGGATGGTCAAAAAGAAATGTATGAACCCTCAGGTTTTACAACTCCTAGAGCATATGAATTACAAAAGATTCTGAAGTATTTTCTTGATAAAAACATAAAAAACATTGTCATCGAAGCTTCTTCGGAGGCATTGGCATTACGTAGGCTCGAAGGACTACATATTCAAAAAGCAGTTTTTACAACTTTTGGAAGGGATCATTTAAATTTTCACATGACACTTTCAGCTTATTTCTTCGCAAAACTCCATCTTTTTTTTCTAACTCTTCGAACCTCAAAACAACGAATGTTCATTGTAGTACCTCAAGATCAAACAAAAATCCTTTTTCAAAAGTTTGAAGAAAAAACAAAGTGTTCTATCCATTACTTAAAAAAAGAAGAATTAAATTCCCCATTCGTGAAAAATCAACCTTTCCCAGTCAAATTTAACCAATGGAATGCTTTGTGTGCGTTCTATGCAACACAAAATCTTTATAACCTAAATGAAACTCCTCTGGAAGATTTTCCTAATGTGCCGGGTAGATTACAAAAAATTTCAGTGAATGCTTTTGTAGATGCCATTATCGATTATGCCCACACCCCTGATGCTCTTGAGGTTGTGTTGAAAGAGTTAAGAAATTTTTATGCGAATATCATAGTTGTATTCGGCTGTGGAGGGAATCGAGATCGAGAAAAAAGACCTCAAATGGGATCAATCGCAGAAAGATTGTCAGACTTAGTCATTTTGACAGATGACAACCCAAGAGACGAAGATCCAGAATTCATCCGTCAAGAAATCAAAGCCGGCATCAAAGATTTTCATAAAGTCTTGGAAATTGGAGATCGAAAAAATGCCATCATCACAGCCCTTAAAATAGCAACAGAAATGAATCAAAAACCTGTATGTGTTTTGGTTGCAGGGAAGGGTCACGAAGAATATCAAATCATAAAAAAGCAAAAACTTCCCTTTTCTGATAAGCAGGTAGTTTTGGAATACCTCAACTCGAAATGAGCTCTTGAATATCAGCTAATAAATTATACATAAATAACAAATCTTTTTGTTCTTGATAAAAAGTTTTTAAAATCAAATGATTCCATTTTTCTTTGTTTTTGTAGAGCATAATTTTCGGAAATAGTTGATAAAAAGTTTTAAGCATCTGGTATTGAAATTTATATTCTTGATGGTTTCTGATATTTAGGTTTAAAAGAGTGTTTTTGATTTCAAGTAAGCTTTTTTCATTAATTGATACATAAAATTCTTTGTATTTCAATCCATTTCCAAAAAAGTCATAAAGTAAACTCAATTCAAAAGCGGATAGAAAACTTTCGTGCTCTTTTTGATTTTTCGAAGGTTGGAGCTTCAGGAATGATTGTAGATGATTTTTGAAATCTTTGATGGATTTGGGGATGAGTTTTTCTTTAGGAATGGGATGAAAGTATATTAAAAGGATTCTTTTGGTTAACTCATACAAAAATTGATATAATTCGACTTTCGGAAGGGAATAAAACTTCTCGTATAACTGGAGAATATCAAATTCAGTTAAATATAAAAAATGAACAAACTCGAGAAGGATTTCAAAAAATGGTCTGTTTGACATCTGGTGTATGAAATAAAGATGTCCACTCCCTAAAGTATTGATCAGCTGATTCAAAAAATAAGCAATGAAAATTTCATATCTCAAAGGATGTTCTATGATAAAGTCAAGGTATTCTTCATATAGAGCTTTAGGAAAATATTTTTTTAAGGCAAATTGAATATAAAAATCAGAAAGTGGAATTCTTTCTTTGTAAAAATGGTTTTTGAAATAAAGTTTTGTCCTTCCCATGATGTAGGCGATTTCAGGATTTGTTGGAGGAAGATTGGGATTTTCTTGATGAGATAAAACATTTTGTTTCGACAAATAATCTAACCATTGTATAAGTAGTTGCGATTCTTTTTGAAGTCGTATTTTTTCTATGGATATAGCTATGTTGTTCATCTTGTTATTCGAGAGAACTCGCTTGATCATTTCGCTTTCAAACTTTCGTATAAGTTCGTTTCTTTTTTTGAGATTGATTACTTTTCTTTGAACAAGAGAATTCAAGAGGATTTTTAGATTGACCTCATGATCGGACATGTCAACTCCACCAGAATTATCAATAAAATCAGTGTTAAGTAAAATCCCTTTCTGTGAAGCTTCGATGCGAGCCTTTTGGGTTAAACCTAAATTTCCTCCTTCGGCTATTACTTTGACTTGTAGATCCTTTGCATCCACTCGAACGTGGTCATTGATGGGGTCCTGAACTTCTCCATGAGTTTCTTGAGAAGATTTGATATAAGTTCCAATGCCACCGTTCCAAAGTAAATCTGCTTTGCTTTTTAGGATATATTGTATGAGTTCTTCTCCTGAAACTTCACTTTTTGGAATAGAAAAACGTTCTTGGATTTCTTTTGAAAGAACAATTCGCGCAGCATCTCTCAAAAAAACACCTCCACCTTGTGAAATCAACTTTGGGTTGTAATGATCCCAGCCTTTGACTTCTCGAAAAAGACGTTCTCTTTCTTTAAAGCTGATTTCGGGATCTGGATTGGGATCAATAAAGACATGTTTATGATTGAATGCAGCGATGAGTTTTATGGTTTTCGAAAGAAGCATTCCATTCCCAAACACATCTCCACTCATATCTCCAATGCCAATCACAGTGATTTCATCTTTTTCGGGATCAATGTTGATTTCTGAGAAATGCTTTTTAACAGACTCCCAAGCTCCTTTTGCTGTAATACCTTGCTTTTTGTGATCATATCCATAAGTTCCTCCTGATGCAAAAGCGTCAAATAACCAATAATGGAATTCTTCTGAAATCTGATTTGCTAAATCGCTAAAAGTAGCTGTTCCTTTATCAGCAGCAACAACCAAAAAGGGATCATCGCTGTCGTAACATATAACCTTTTCTGGTTTTTGGATTTGTTTTTGCTTTAGGTTATCCGTTATGGAAAGTAGGTTTCTTATAAATTTTTTATAAATTTCCTTTACTAATTCTGGTTGTGGTGTTAAAGGTTTTTTGATAATGAATCCTCCTTTGGCTCCATTAGGCACAATCACAGTATTTTTAATCATTTGGGTTTTCATTAGGTCAAAGATTTCTACTCGAAAATCATCTACTCGATCCGAAAATCGAATTCCCCCTCTTGCGATAAAGTCGCTTCGGATATGGACTCCTTCGAAGTTCGAGGAATAAACAAATGTCTCAAAAAGAGGTTTGGGTTCTTTAAGAAAACTTAAGTTTTTTGCTAAAACTTTGATAGTAATTTCTTCGTAATTTAAAAAGTAATTTGTCCTTACGATGTTTTTTAAAATTTCAATCAAATGTAGGGCAATTGTTTGTTCTGAAATGTTTGTGATTTTTAAAGCATATTTATTTAATTGTGTGAGGATTTCATTTTGTTTTGTTTTATCTTGATATTTGTTTGGATTAAAAGAAGTATTTATAAATTCCATCAGCCATTCACAAAACTCAATATGTTTTATGGTAAATTCCTGAAGATAAATTCTTGAATATTGCTTATGGACCTGATAGTAGTATGCTAAGATAGTTTTAATCCATTGGATTTCTCTTATGGTTAGTTTACTAAGAATAAGTAAAGAGTTGGTTTTTTCGATGGTGTGTTTTTGATAAAGAAGTTCTTCTAAACCACTTTCAATTTTTGTCATGTATTCTTTTGGAAACTGATTTTGATAAAAAAGAATCATAAGATAAGTTTTTGTGCCTTGAAATTCAAAATCAAAAGTAACTTCACTTGTGATTTGAAAACCAGCACTTTCCAAAATGGGAAAGACTTCTGATAGATAAAAAGGTTTCAGAGAATAAATATTTAAAGTGATTTCATCATTTTCTGTTATGGGTGAGATGGAATTTCCAAATCTTACATGGAATATTTTGTTTTTCTCTGTTAGGAGATACTCAAAGGTCTTCCAAATATGATAGGCCTCTTTTGGCTTTACGTAATTAGGTAGTGCCTCTGGTAAAATTTTTAGTAAATAATCTATAGAAAGCTTTTTCTTTTTGATGTCCTCATCTCTAAGTAAGATATGATTAATCAAATCATCATACCAAGAATAAAAAATTGTCTTTATGTTAAGGTTAAGAAATTGATAAAGTTGATGTAAAGATAAATCATCGCTTTTAAGAAAAAAGAAAGAGTAATAAAATTGATTGTAAGTTCTACGAAAAAAAGTATGAATTTTGATATTGTGATTTTCTAAATTCTTTTGGATTTTCAATTGTCTTACTGCGTATTTTTGTGGTTCAATTACAATCACCCATATACCTTGATTTTCATAGTCTTTTGAGATATGGATTTTTTGTTCTGAGGTGAACAAGTATCGGAGAAAAAAGCTCATCCATTCCAAAAGGATTTCCTTATTTCTTGTAAATAATATACCCAAAGGAATGAGTTGGGAAATTTTATAAATTTCTTTGTATTTAAAATTATTCACAGGTGCATTCAACTGTTCTGCAATTAGATCAAACTTTTTTTTCATAGGTGGGATTAGATAGCGGGGTGAAATTTCTCCTTTACTCGCAAAACTGCCGATAACAATCAATAGGGAATTTTGATTGTAAAAAAATATCAAAAGAAGTGGCTTAAATCTTTTTACATTACTTATTAAAGAAGATTCTTTAAAATGTATCACTTCATTTTTCAATTTATTATTAAAACTATTATAGTATTGTTGAATCGCATCCGATATATGTCGTTGCTTAATGATACCAAATCGTTCGTTTTGTTTCTTTTTGAAATCAAAAGCCCATAGTCCCATCAATATGAAATGTTCTGAAATCCATTTTTTTTCTATGTTGAATTCTTGAGATTGAAAAGAAAATGACTCGATTCTTGTTTTCATTCTCAAGAAATCGTCAACCATCAAAGTAAGTTCTTTTAGGTTTTCTTGGATCTTCTTTTCAATTTCTTTTAGTTTTTGGTCAGAGATTTTTTCTATTTCAATGTAAATGTAAGACTCTTCTGTTTGGGAATTTTCTTTTTTGTTTGAAAGAGAAATAATTTGCCCTTTTATTCTTTGGATTTCGAAAATAAAATTAAAAAATTCATAGATTTTATATCCCTCGGATTTTAAATAATCCAGAGCTGTATCAACAATAAAAGGAATATTTTTTAAGTTAATTTCAATAACACTCGTATGAAAGGGCCAAACCTCGTATGAATTATAACATCGAACCTGGATTTCATTTTTTCTGAATTTCAAAAAGTTCCATCTTTCATATAAAAATTTTTCTAAATCATGCTGATGAAAAATTTCAGTATACTCTGAAGGAATTGTATTTAACATTAGATTTTTAAAAGTAGAAAATAATTCATGTTCTACTTTTGATTTCATAATGGTTCATTTCTATTTTTCTAAAATTATTTGTTATTTTATAAAAGCTAACTTATTTTTTATTGTTTTGTTTGTTCAGAATTTCGATGTATTTTTTGATTTTTTCTTTTTTGATGTAGTTTTTTATGGGTAATATCCATTCTATGGCTTCTTTGTATTTGTTTAATTTGAAGTAAGAATATGAAAGATAGTAATAATCCATAATGTGATTAATTTCTTTTGTTTTTTTATACAAAGATATGAGTTCTTCGTATTTTTTGTTGTGGAATAATTCTTTGTAGTTTTCGAAATTGCTTTTTATTCTTTTGTTTGTGTATGTAATTTTTAATAAACATATGTCATCCGTTAATTCAGCTATTTTCGTTATTTCTTCATAAATTCTTTGCAGATCTCCTTGTGCACGATTGACAATTTCCAAAAATAAATCATCGTCTTCATTTTTTCTTTGGGTCTCTTTTAGTAATATATCATCTCTTCCGTCCGAACCTACAATCAAGATATCTTGATTTTGTAGAAACGTATGAAGTATTCGAAAGTCCATTTGAAGTGGTGAACCTAATTTGAAATTTAAAAAATCTAAACTTTCTTCCAAAAACATAGTTGTATTATTTCGATAAACGGCAGTTTTAGGGAATTCAAAATTTAAATAGATCAGTTCACCACTATTTTCATTGATAAGCCCTGTAGCTGCACTTATCATCATGCTTCCTTCGAATTTCAAAAACACAGAATGTAATTCAAAACTCAAATCCAAGAGCCATTGTTTTGGTTTTTGCGATAAAATGCGATTTTTCTCTGCTGATCTGGCGATATAGGCATTGATGATAGAACCAGCAGTGAGGACTCCACCAGCTCCTTGTAAAGACTTCCCCATAGCATCTCCAATAAAGAAAAAGATCCACTTATCGATGCTTTTATCTTCATTCAAGAAACGTAGATTCCCCGTAATGGCAAAATCACCACCGATTTGATGGGTTTTATTTTTAAAGTCGAATTCTTTTTTTTGTTTAATCAAGACCTCAGTAGTGATATTTTGGCTTTTATTCCAGTTTTTGAGTAGTGGTTGTAATAATAGGCTTGTGAGGAAATAATCACCATCTTGTTGGATCTTGAGTTTTTTTATGGTTTCTAATGAATCTTGAAGTTCTTTTGTGCGTTTCTGGACAAGCCCTTCTAAGTTTTGTGAATATTCTCTGATTTCGTGAACCATGAAGTTGAAATTTTTGGTTAGTATGCCAATTTCGTCATCAGTAGTCACAGGAAGTTCTTTGATTTGAAAATTTCGATTTGCTATTTCTAAGCTCGCTTCGGTTAATCGAACGATAGGTTTAGTGATGTATTTTGCAATTAAAAATGAAGTTATTCCGATAATAATACTTAATAATGCTGATAATATAAAAAATAGATTTTTTAATTTATTTAAGGTATTATAATCCGAACGAACATCTAAATCCAACCCCATGACTCCATAGAATTGCTCTTTGTAATCAAAGATTGGAATAAAGCACGAAAGCCAAACTCCCCATTCATCTTGATAAAATTTTTCATCACAAACTGGTTTTTGTGTTTGAAAGGTTCTTTGGATATTAATTAATTCTGAAATATTCCAAATTGTGCCAATCTTTAATAACTCTTCATCATTAGAAATGACTCCATCATTGTTGTTATCTAATTCTTCCATATCAGTGTTAAAAGAAAAATAAACTAAGTTGTAATCTTTCTGGTTTGGAAGAGCATTCAGGATGTAAACGAAGGTGATGAAAGGTTTTGATGTATCATCATAGAATTTTTGTTCATAAAAGTCTTTTAGTATGATTGTTTCTGAACTTCCAGCTTTGATTTTCCTTAAAATTTGGATGACACTTTGGTAATCGTTTTCTTGATAAAGTTTTTCGTGTTCTTCAAGAGAAATAATTTCAAAAGTGTTCCAATCTTTTGGAAAGTTAAGTTTATTTTGCTTTTCATAGTCTATGATTCTTTCTTCGATGATTTTTTGATATTTAGTAATAGCTTTGTAATGATTTTCCTGGAAGAATTGCAAGCCTGTAAGACCAATATTTAAGATTTTCTTTTGTAGTGATTGTAGGATTTTCTTCTCAGCAAAATAAAATAGTAACCATAACGCAAAAAAACCTAAAATAAAACTAAAGAAACTATAGAACAAAGATATTTTAAATGCAAAACTCTTTCTCCATTTTTTTATTCTCATTTTTATGATTTTTATATTTTCTTATGGTTTAAATCAAAAAGATAACTACGAAATGTCAATTTATTAAATTCTATTGTAAATTTTTTACTTTCTCCAGAGCTTGAACTAAGTCCTTTATCAAATCTTCTTTATTTTCTAATCCGATAGATAAACGTATTGTGGTTTCTGTGATGTTTAATAATTGTTTTTCATTTTCGGGAATATCCCAGTGAGACATGATGTAAGGTGGATCAATTAAAGATTCTGAACTACCAAAGCTGGGTCCGATTTTGAAAATTTTAAATGAATTACAAAAAGTTTTTAGCGTTTCCAAATTTCCTTCTAATTGAATTGTGATAAGTCCACCGCCACCTCTTAGATATTTTTTTGCTAACTGGAAGTGAGGATGAGATGGCAGAAAAGGATAATAAACTTTTTTTACTTTTGGATGTTTTGATAAAAACTCTGCTATTTCTAATGCTACTTGATTGAGATATTCCATCCGAATACCTAAGGTTTTCATACTTCGTTGAATTTTATAACTAATTTCTGCTGGAAGGATTGATCCTATCTCCCCTTGAGTTTCCCGGATTTTATCAAGAAGTAGTTTAGGTCCTGCAATGACTCCAGCTATCAAATCGTTTTGACCACTAAAATACTTTGTTAACGAATGGATAACTATATCTGCACCCCAGGTTATCGGATTGAAGTTATAAGGGCTTGCTAAAGTAGCATCAACGATTAAAAGAATTCCTCGTGGTTTCAGGTAGTGACTTAGAGCTTCTATGTCAACGATATAAAAAAATGGATTCGTTGGTAGTTCTGTGAATACTATTTTTGTATTCGGTCGAATTGCTTGTTTAATAGCTTCATAATCAGGAAAAACCATCGTATATTCTATTTGAAACTTTTTTAGTTTTTCTATGAAAAATCGTGTCTTCAAGTATATATCCGATGTGAAAACAATATGGTCTCCTGATTGAAGAAATGTCAATAACGGAATTGTACATGCAGACATTCCTGATGATACAAGAAGAGCATCTTCAGTTTTTTCTAAATGAGCGATTGTTAATTCTAAATTTCTGTTCGTGGGGTTCCCGTATCTTCCATATTCGAAACGTGGTTTTTCTTTGGCTTTAACAAATTCAATTAGTTCTTCAATTGAGTTGAAAGTATAAACTGAACTTGGATAAATAGGTGGAATCAAACTGTGATATGGATCTTGGATAGCAGAAAAGTGAATTAGCTCTGTATTAAACATAAAGAAAAAATTTTTCATAAGCTCTTTTCTTTCAAATTTTTTCTTAGAGTAAGAATATAACTTGTGATTTTTAATCATGTGGTTTAAGTTGATTTTTCATTTGACAAATGAAAACGAATTCCATATCGTAATTATCATGAACCTTCAAGAACAAATTGATTATTGGTCAATGAAAGGATATGGGGATTTTTATGTATGGGAAGATTCCCCTGGAACATATTATGATTGGCATACCCATCCATTCGATGAGCTTCGGGTTGTACTAAAGGGAAGCATTTTGATTGGAACGGAAGAAGGACAAGTCTTATTAAAGCAAGGGGATTACTTAGAAGTTCCATCAAATACAAGACACTGGGCAAGAACAGAAACAGGAGTATCTTATCTTTGTGGGACGAAAAGAAATTATTAACACTTTATTAATACTTTTTATTATAGATTGTTCTATTCCCAAAGTTCCACCATTAAAAACGGCTAATTTTGTTTCGTTAGAAAAATACGTTGGGGAGTGGTATGAAGTAGCAAGACTTCCCAATCGTTTCGAAAAGAGATGTAAATCCCAACCTCGTGCTTATTATCAAATAGATAAAGAAAATGTCCTTAGGGTTCGAAATGAGTGCTTTGATGGGAAAAACAAAAAAATTGAAGTCCATGGGAAAGCAAAAGTCGTCGAACCAAACAATTCTAAATTAAAAGTTAGTTTTGTTTTGATTTTCGGGGTTCCTATTTACATTTTTGGTGGGGATTACTGGATTTTGGAAGTTGATCCAAATTACGAATGGGCTATTGTGTCCTCACCTGATCGAGACAATGCGTGGGTTTTGAGTCGAACTCCAGAGATTCAAAACAAAGAAACATGGTACAAAATCGAAGATGTACTAAAAAAACAAAATTTTTTCATCTGTGATTTTCTTTTGGTAGAAAGTTCAGGTAATTTAAAAAAGTTTTGTGAATAGGGAGAAATCTTATGAGGTCGAATACCCATAGTATTGTTTTTGGGTATATCCTGTGGTTGTTTGGTTTTACTGGTTCTCATCGTTTTTATTATGGAAAGCCTATTAGCGGAACTATTTACTTTTTTACTTTTGGATTGTTGGGTATCGGGTGGCTTCTGGATATTTTTTTAATACCTTCATTAGACAAAGGAGCTGATAGAAAATACGTTGGAGGTCCCATCAATTATTCAATTGCTTGGATTTTGTTAACGTATCTTGGTGTCTTTGGATTACATCGTTTTTACTTGCGGAAATGGTTTTCTGGTCTATTGTATCTAATTAGCTTGGGATTATTTGGATTGGGGATTTTATATGATTTTTGGACACTAAATTCACAGATATCTCAGCAAAATCAGTATCTATAGCTAATTTAAAAAAGGATTGATGATTATACTCAAATCAGAATTTTTCAAATGATGTATTACGTGGGGCTATTGTTTGTTTTGATTTTAACATCTTGTGCAACCAAAACCAAAAAGGAAAGGATACAACCAACTCAAGGGGAAACAAAACCGCAAGCTATAATTCTTCAAGAACAAGAAGAGCGGATTGATTGTAATTATTTTTGGGCAGCTCGTCAGGTTCATGTTTGTATAAAAAACATCCCCAAGTCCGAATGTGAGAGTTTATTTGCCTCAGGACAATTCATTCAAGAAAAGGATTGTTATTGTGATGCATATCAGAAGTCCATAAGAAAGATTGAAACCCAAGGCTATATTCAGTATGATTGTCGGCATCAATGGTAAGGAGATGTTATGAAAATATTATTTTGGTTCATGGTTGTTTTGATTTTTGTGAACTACTGTAAAACTACAGAAAAATCACAAAAGAAAGAAATCAAAAAAGTAGAAATTCGCTGTGAGAAAGAAATCCCAATGCGATATCATTATGATACCGAAACAGGGGATATCTTAGAAAAAGGACCCATCATTCTTCCACAGAATCTTTCCTGTGATCAAGCCCGGAAGTTGCCAGAAAACGAAATCATGAAGTTCCAACGAGATGGTTATTGGTATCTATATCATCTGGGAGGAAAAGTCATGGCGGAAGGTATGAACAAAAAAAACAAACGAGAAGGTGAGTGGAAGTTCTATGACGAAAAAGGAAATCTAATCAAGATCATTTTATATAGTGATGGAAAGAAAAATGGCAAAGAAATAGGCTACTTTGCTGGAACAAACATTGTGCGATATGAAGGTCAAAATCAAGACAACAAAAAGTAGGTTTATGGAAAGAATATTCTGACCCTACTCATCAATGCATCACACAAGGAAACTATGTGGATGACATGAAAACCGGCGATTGGATTGAATGTAATTATGACGAAAGGACAAAGGATCATTATGTATTTTTCAAAGGAAGGTATGTAAAAAATTTAAGAGATGGAATGGTGGAAACCTATTATCCAAATGGAAAATTATTATCAAAAGGTGCCTATAAGGCTGATCTTGGTTGTAAAGAAAATCCTCCTCCCGAAGGAGAGAAAGCATGCGAAAAAAAAGTAGGAAAATGGCTCTTTTATTTTCCTAATGGAAACCTCATGGAAGAAGGAAATTACGATGAAAATTCAGGAAAAAGAATTGGAATCTGGAGGGAATACTATCAAACAGGTGAACTACGTGCTCAAGGAAACCGCGAACATACAAGAAAAGATCGATGGACCTTCTATACAAAAGATGGGGATATTTTAGCACAATTTGATTTTCAAGGAAATGATTTCATGGCTAGTTATTGTGTGGAATATCAGCAGAACAAAAAAACAGCAGAAGGTCCTTGCACGGCTAAAATGGTGAAATACGAAATGGAGACCGATAGTATGAAAATCTCTCCGGGCATGAAGCAAGGACGATGGAAAGGGTATCATCCAAATGGTAAATTGGCTTGGGAGGGAGAAATTTTAATGGGCAAACGCCAAGGACCATGGAAAATTTATGATGAAATAGGAAGACTAATCGAAGAAGGAGAATACAACATGGATAAAAAAACGGGAATTTGGAAAGAATGGGAAAACGGAAAATTTGTCCAAAAAGAATACGATATGTTTGGTCGAATCAAAAATGTTCAATAAGCCTAAAAGAGCTCTTATACTGTCAGGTGGAGGTGCGAGAGGAGCTTACCAAGCAGGAGTATTAAAATTTCTCAAAGAAATGAATTGGGAGCCTGATTTGATCTGTGGAACTTCCGTTGGGGCCGTGAATGCTGTGGCACTGGGATGTGGTTTGAACATAGAAGAAATCATTTTACTTTGGAAAGCCATAGAAAAGAAAAAAGTTTATCGAGTTTCTTATTGGAAACAAATTCAGTATTATCTTTTAGAAGATAGTTTTGTTCCCATCATGGATACAACTCCTCTGAGAAATTTATTAGAAGAATACTTTGACATACGAAAACTGCGTTCATCAAAAAAAGAGATCATCATTACTGCTGTGAGTATTTTAAATTCTCAATTAAAGTTTTTCAATAATCATGAAATTGATATAGAACATATCATGGCATCAAGCGCTATACCAATTTTTTTTCCATGGCAGTATATCAATGGAGAGCCCTATTGGGATGGCGGAGTTATGGCAAATACTCCTATTCTTCCTGCATTGGAGAAAGGAGCAAAAGAAATCATTGTGGTGTTACTTTCTCCCGTTGGAGGACAAAGACTTCCCTTACCAAAAAATAGAAAACAAGTTTTAGAGAGAGTTTTTGAACAGAGTTTGATCGGTTCATACCAAGCTTTCCTTGCTCAATTAGCATGGCAGAAAAAGATCCGATGGCAGAAAGGAATATTGGGATTTATAGCAAAAAAGTTATTCAAAGCAGAAGAAATAAAAATTGCTACTGTAGCTCCTGTTCGTATGTTGGGGTTTGGTTCTTTATTACGTTTTACACAACAACAAACAGAAATTCTATTACAAGCGGGCTATAATGATGCTCGATATCAATTGGCAGAATTTTTCGAACTCACGAAAAAGGCATAATTAACTTTTATTATCCAACTCAAATTGATTTAGAAGAGTATTCAATTTTAAAATATTTTGTTTGGAGTTTTCTTCGATGGTTTTCAACTGCTCAATCAAATCTAAGATAGGAATGATTTTTAATGTAATATTTATGGCTTTTATATTCACATTTTGTATGTTTTCTACGTTTTCTTGCATGTGGATTTTTAAGTATTCAAACATTTCTTCTAATTGTTTTAGAACATCATCTGTATTTTCATTGAGTTTTTGAATATGGTCTTTAGATGATACTAACTCTTCAATTACCTCTTGTATAGTATTTGTATTTACCAGGATGCGATTATATCCATGACTGGTTTGAGAAATACTTTCAATGGCTTGAGTACTTGTGTCTTTATTGTTTTGTATGGTTTCCTTGATTTGCTTTAAGTTTACGTTTATGGTGTTTGATAGTTGAGAAATTTCATCAGCTATTACTTCAAAAGCCTTTCCTTGGCTTCCAGCTTTCGCAGCTTCGATTGAAGCATTCAGAGCTAGTAAGCTAACTTTTTTGGAAATATCTTGGAGAAAATCAAAGGTCTTTTGTAATTTTTCTGAGTTTTCTTTGATCTGTGTGATTAATGAATTCAAATGATGAATGAGTTTTTTTCATGAAATATCTCATTTCTGTAATCATGATATAAAGTAGATAATTTTGAGATGGTTTGATTCATAGTATCAATTTCTCTTGATAAACTTTTGAGAACAGAGATAAATTGAGTTGTATAGAAAATTCTGTTTATTATGTTTTTATAATTTTCTTCTAAGTGATCCTTTGAGGATTTGATAATGACATTGATTTGAGCAATTTCTTCTTTGATTTCATCTGAGCTATTGTGAAGATTTTGTGAAATCTGAAGTGAGGAAGTAGTGATGTTTTCTAAAAATTTTCCTACTTCAAAAACCTCTCTGAGAAAAAGAATCACTTTTTTTACAAAGTTATCGAGTTCTAAAATGAGAACCCCTATGATGTTATTTGGGATTTTACCATCGTAAGAAAAGACCTTACCCATGTAAATCTTGTGGATGTAATCTTTGATGGTTCGTATTTCAGAAAGTTCTCTTGCAAAAGAATAAGAAATCATACCATTAATGGACATAGCCACAAAAAAAACCAATAATTATGATGATTGAATACGTTCGATTGATGGGAGCAAGTATATTAGAAATAGGAGTGAGTATCCAATAACTATAAATTTGGGGAAGTGTAGAAATGTGATGATAAACCAAATGAGGTTCTTCATTAATCCATACTGTTGTCTCAGGAAGAAAAAAATTGAATGTTTCTGTAATTCCTTGGGGAGGTTGAGTGTTACTTATCATGGAATTATATAAATAATTCGTATATTTTCGATGTTTTTCGATATTTTCTACTTCGTTTTGCATAAGTAAAGATATCAAATGGATTTCTCTTTGGATTTCTCTTTTATAGGAACTCACGGAAATATTAGTGATATAGATGTAGGATATCGAAATAATGATACCAAAAAAGATCTGAATATAAATAAAAACATAGAAAAAGAGTTTATATCGAAATTTAGGATATTTAATTTTTTCAGGTTCGATATGAAGAAATTGGTTTTTTGATAAAAACTGAGAATGTAATCGATTGATATAGTATTTTTGGAATACAAAGTAAAAACCACTGAAAGTTAAAAAAAGTGCATGAAGCAACGGATAGTAGTAAACAAATACCTTTTTCCATACAACATTTAAAAATATAATCAACAATAAAAACAAAAAGAGTAATTTAAGTAAATAAAAAACAAAAAGAGGGTAATTTATATTCAAAAAGAAATTAAACGAGCGACCTAAGTTTTGACTTTTTGATACGGGATTTTCGTCTTGCTCATTGAAGATTTCATATAATGGCGATAATTTTTTTAAAAAATAAAGTTTCCAACCTCCTTCATGAAAAAGAAATTCAAAAGAAAGAAAAAGAAGGTAAAAAATTAATAGATGAATCCATGGTAAAGAATTGGCAAAATTTTCGATCAGAAAGATGATAAAAACAAAAAGAGAAGAAAAAAGAATAAATATCCCTTCCAAACCAAGACGAATTTTATTTAGATATAAAAAGAAAAATTCTTTATTTTTGTCTTTCATAAATAACTCCTAAATAATTTTTTTACTTTAAAATTGTTTTTAAAAAAATTATTACAAACTAATGAATTTCTTTCTTCTATTTTGATTTTGAGACACAATATCAATTAAAAAATTTAGTGAAACTGCTAAGTTTTATAGTTTTTTTAAAAATTTTCAAAACTTCATAATGGTTTTTAACCAATCACGTAGGTCTTGAATCTCTACGTAAGAAATTGTGTGTTCGATGGGATATTCCTTCCAAGTGATGGTGTAGCCTAAGTGGTTTAGTTGCTCTGCTTGTGTTTTTACCCAATCAAAAGGAATCAAAGGATCGTAAAGTCCATGGGCAAGAAAAATGGGGGTTTGTTTTGATTCTTGGGATAATTCTTTGTAATCTCCATAGAAATACCCAGAAAGTGAGATAATCCCTCCGTAAGCTTCTCTTGAACGTAATCCCGTGAAAAGCGAAACCACACCTCCTTGACTAAAACCGGATAAAATAATTTTGTTTTTTTCGATTTTTAGTTTTGTTTTTAAAATTTCGATGGTTTTTTCTAAAAGGTTTTGTGAGTTTTTTAAACCAATTTCTTGGTTGCCTTCTAAATCATACCATTTCCAACCTATTACGTATGGTTCAGGAGCGTTGAGTAAAATGTAATTCACATTGGGAATGGCTATGAGCTCGGGAAAATCTCTGTAAGACTCCATTTGATCCCCTAATCCATGCATGATGATCAGGGTGTAAGTTTGCCAACCAGAAAAGAAAATGTAATTTCGTAAAGGTAGATCCCAAGATTCAATCTTCATTCTTCTGTGATTTCTTTATAACCGGGTCCACGTCGATGAGTTCTTTTTTGTTTGCTTCGTAAATTCCTTTTTTCTCGCTTTTTTTGGATATTGATTCGGACTTTTCTGGATGTTTTTAGTTTCTTCACGAAATCCAGAAAAAATTGTAGTTATCAAGTGGCAATCCTCTTTTTTGGGTATGTGCTTTCTTGGATTGAGATTGATTCTAAGGCATTAAAATTCAATATCGAGAACTTCAAAAGCATAGTATCAAAAAAAACGAAGCTATATGCGGTTGTGAAGTCCAATGCGTATGGGCATGGGATCAAAGAAGTCGTATCTGTAGTCAAAAATGACGTTGATGGTTTTGCATTGAACCACATCAGTGAGATACAGCCCATTTACGAAATGACGGATCGTCCTTTTTTAATCATGGGAGGTTTTGAAAAAGATGATTTAAAACTTTTACTCGATAAAGATCCAAAAAGAATTTTTCTTGTTGTTTCGAATAAAGATCAAATCCAAATGATAAAGGAATTAGCGCCCGAGGTTTGGGTTTATCTGAAGGTGGATACAGGGATGTCAAGATTAGGTTATCGACCAGATTCAAAAAAGTTCACTCAGACTTTAGAATACCTAAAAGAAAAAAACTTAAATTTTGTTGGATTAATGACTCATTTTTCTAACGTAGAAGATGTAACAGAACAAAACTATGCCTACTTTCAGTTAGAATTGTTTGAAAAAGCAAAAAAGATTTTGTATCAAATCTTTCCAAAAAAAAAGTTTCTTTTTCATACCGCAGCAAGTGCTGCAACGATGTTGATCCCAGAATCACATCAGGATTTGGTCCGAATTGGAATTTCTTTATACGGACTTTGGCCATCACTTCCAACAAAACTCTCAGCCTATAACATTTACCAAGATCGATTTAATTTAAAAAGTGTATTGACATGGAAAACCAAGATTGTTCACATCAACGAAGTTCCTGAGAATTCAAAAGTGGGGTATGGATGCACCTATCAAACATCGACAAAAACCAAAATCGCAGTGCTACCCGTGGGTTATAATGAAGGTTATGATCGTAGTCTCTCAAATCGCTCATCCGTAATCATAAATAATAAAAGAGCAATGGTGATTGGAAGAGTTTGTATGAATATGATCATGGTTGATATCACTCACATTAAAAACGCAAAAGTAGGAGATGAAGTTATCTTGATAGGAAAATCAGAAAATGAAGAAATCACGGCAGATGAATTGGCAGAAATTACAGGAACCATCAACTACGAGATCGTCACTCGAATACATCCAAGTATACCACGCATCGTCATATGAAATATGATATCGAAGCTTATAACATAAAAAAGCTATATCAAAATTTTTGGGCTCTCAAGGGAGTAAATTTTCTTGTTCCAGAAGGTAAATTTGTCTCTTTGCTTGGACCCAATGGAGCTGGTAAAACTACTCTCTTAGAAATTTTAGAAGGTTTACAAACTCCAACAGAAGGAAACGTTAAAATCTTGGGAAGGGAATGGAACCCGAAAAATGAAAGGTTTTTGAAAAGTATGATTGGGATTACATTACAAGAAACAAGATTTCCCGATAAACAAACTGTTAGGGAAATCCTTACTCTTTTTGCCAGTATCCATCAAGTAAAAAAAGAACGCATTGATGAGGTGCTTTATTTACTCGGATTAGAAGAAAAGCAACATACTCTGATTGAACATCTTTCTGGAGGACAAAAACAAAGACTTTCCCTTGCCATTGCCATTCTACATCAACCCAAAATTTTATTTTTGGATGAACCCACAGTAGGCTTGGATCCTGAAGCAAGAAAAAACATCTGGAACATTCTTATCCAACTCAAAAACCAATCCAAAAGTTCCATTGTTTTAACAACTCACTATATGGAAGAAGCTGAAGTTCTCTCGGATTATCTTTATTTGATTAACCAAGGAAAAATCATCGTAGAAGGAACCTTAAGTGAAATCTATTCGTCTTATCAACAATTTACAAGTTTGGTTTTTCAAGTTTCTGATTTTTCTTTTGAAAGCAAACTTCTTCGATACTTAGAAAAAGAAATCCAGATCATTCATCACTTCATGGATAAACAACATGATAAAATCCACTTCATAATAAAGAACGAAAAGGATGTTTTGCCATTGATTAAGAATTTGTTTTCGTTTTTTCAAAAGCATTCCATCGATATTAAAAACTTTGAGATTCATAAACCAAATCTCAATGATGTGTTTTTACAGCTCTCGGGTCGTGGCTTGAAAGATGATAACGAATATGATTAAGTATTTTCATTTCATTTCAATCAATCTTCAACAGGTCTTACAGTTATTTCTTATGAGTATTCGGGAGTTCATAAGAGAGCCTGAGGTTTTGTTCTGGGCTTTTGTGTTTCCCATTGGAATTGCGATAACGTTAGGTCTCGCCTTCGACACCCAAAAAGAAATCCAATATCCAATTGGGGTTTTGAACCATCAGACCAATCCCAACCTCCAACAAGAGATTCTCAAAAAACTTCAAGCCCATAATTTTCATATAAAAATCCTTTCTGAAAATGAAATCGAAGACTCACTGAAAAAAAGAGAAATATTTTTATACCTAGAATTCCATTTGGATCAAATCCTTGTTCATTATGATCAGCAAAATTCAGAAGCAAAGGAAATACTTTTGGAATTATACAGAATTCTTTCACCGAATATTCTAATAGAAAAAGAAATCAAAATCCCTGGCACAAGGTATTTGGACTTTTTAATCCCGGGTTTGATTGCCATGGGGATTATGAATAGTGCCTTATGGGGTATTGGCTGGTTTTTGATCCAAATGAGAATCAAAAAGTTATTAAAAATTTTCAGTACAACACCTTTAAATAAAAATCATTTTTTTATCGCATTTACATTGGCTCGAGGGCTATTGAGTGTGATTGAAAATCTGTTTTTAGTTTTGGTTATACGCATTTTCTTTCCAATTACTTTTGTTGGGAGCTGGTTGGATTTGATTTTTGTGTATTTGGTGGGGTATTTGAGTTTTGCAGGGATTTCGGTTTTAGCCAGTTGTAGAGCAAAAAACACTTCTGTTGCCAATGGGATTATGAATGCCATCACCCTTCCAATGATGTTGCTTTCGGGGATTTTTTTTAGTTATGAGTATTTTCCTCAAGAAATGGTGATCATTATTGAATACCTTCCCTTGACGCTACTTGCAGATTTACTAAGGGAAGTTTTTATACAAGGATCAAGTTTTTTTGATTATTACCTCAAACTCATTACCCTTTTTTTTGAGGGATTGATTTGTTATGTTCTTGGTAAAAGATATTTTCTATGGAAATGAAAAAGAAATTTTGGTTTTGTAATTAACTTTCTTGAGGAGGGAAGTTTGAAAGTCACTATTGTTGGTTCTGGTTATGTAGGGTTGGTTACCGCAGTTTGTTTTTCTGACTTGGGGCATGAGGTTCTATGTGTTGAAAAAGATGAAGACAAACTAAAAAAACTCCAAAAAGGAATGGTTCCCTTTTATGAACCCGGTTTAGATGAATTGTTGAAGAAAAACTTTCAAGGGAAAAGGATTCATTTTTCCCGTTCCATGGAAGAAGGAGTAGAATTTTCTGATGTGATTTTTCTTTGTGTGGGAACACCGCAGGGAGAAGATGGAAAAGCTGATTTGTCTCAGATTGAAGAGGCATCACGACAAATTGCTCAGGCGATGAAAAGCTATAAATTGATTGTAGAAAAATCTACCGTGCCAGTAAATACCCATCAATGGGTAAAGAAAACCATAAAAAGATATTTAACCATAAAAGACATTGAATTTGATGTTGCTTCCAATCCTGAGTTTTTGAGGGAAGGAAGTGCTATCTTCGATTTCATGAATCCCGATAGAATCATTATAGGAGTGGAAAGCCAGCGTGCAGAAAAATTATTAAAAGAACTTTATCAATATTTTATAGAGAATAATTTTAAATTTATGGTCACGTCACCTGCTGCTGCCGAACTGATTAAGCATGCATCCAATTCTTTCTTAGCAATGAAAATTTCTTTTATTAATATGATTGCCGATTTGTGCGAAAAGGTGGGAGCAGATATACAAGAAGTTGCTGACGGCATCGGAGCCGATAAACGAATCGGTCGTTCTTTTTTGAATGCAGGAATTGGTTATGGAGGGAGTTGCTTTCCTAAGGATGTGAAGGCTTTTATCAAAATTGCCGAAGAACATGGGCTTGACTTTGGGCTTCTGAAGGAAACTGAAAAAATAAATAACCAAAGGAGACTCCGATTTATCGAAAAGATTGAAGATGTCCTATGGATCAGCAAAGAAAAAAACATTGCCATATGGGGTCTATCCTTCAAACCCAATACCGATGATATTCGAGAAGCACCATCGATTGATATTGTAAAAGAGCTCAATCGACTGCAAGCGAATTTGTTTCTGTATGATCCCAAAGCCATGGAAAACTTTAAAACAATTTTCCCAGAAAGTGAAAACCTTCATTATGTAAAGGACCCTTATGAGGCAGTTCAAAATTCCGATGCTTTAATCATACTTACTGAGTGGGAGGAATTCCAATCCGCCGATTTGAGAAAAGTCAAAGAACTCATGAGGTTACCAATCATCATCGATGCAAGAAATATTTTTTCAAAATCACTTATGCAAGATTTAGGATTTGAGTACTATTCCATAGGACGGTGAACATGAAAACAGCATTGATCACAGGAATTCGTGGGCAAGATGGGGCATATCTTTCCCAATTCTTGTTGGAAAAAGGATACAAAGTTTACGGAGCGGATCGTAGGAGTGGTGATTCTTCTTATTGGCGATTGAAAGAACTTGGCATAGAAAGAGAAATTGAGATTCTGTATTTGGATCTTTTGGAATTTGATAACATTTACCGGGTTATTGAAAAAATCCAACCTGATGAAGTTTATAATTTAGCGGCTCAAAGTTTTGTTGCCACTTCTTTTGAACAACCTATATTGACCGCAGAAGTAGATGCCATTGGTGTTTTGCGCCTTTTGGAGGTAATCCGAATTGTTAATCCAAAAATTAAGTTTTACCAAGCATCTACCAGTGAGATGTTTGGTAAAGTTCGGGAAATTCCTCAAAATGAAAAAACCTGTTTTTATCCGAGAAGTCCTTATGGGGTTTCTAAGGTTTTTGGACATTGGATTACGGTAAACTACCGTGAAGCTTATAATCTATTTGCATGTTCGGGGATTCTTTTCAATCACGAGTCACCTTTGAGGGGGATTGAATTTGTTACGAGAAAAATTACTTATCACCTTGCCCAAATCAAATATGGCTTAAGGGATAAACTTGTTTTAGGAAACATTAATGCAAAAAGGGATTGGGGTTATGCAAAAGAGTATGTAGAAGGAATGTGGATGATGCTACAGCACGAAAAACCCGATGATTATGTCTTAGCTACAGGGGAAAGTCATAGCATTCAAGAATTCGTTGAATTGGCTTTTTCGTATGCAGGATATGAATTAGAATGGATTGTTGACGGAGATCAAAAAAAAGCGATTGATAAGAAAACAAAAAAAGTATTAGTAGAAACCTCAAAGAAACTTTATCGACCTGCGGAAGTAGATTTCTTGATAGGTGATTATTCAAAAGCGAAAGAAATATTGGGTTGGACCCCAAAAACCACATTCAAAGAATTGGTCTATATTATGGTTGAAGCTGATCTAAAAAGAATTTCCAACGAAGTAAGTTACAAAAACTTAGATTCAAAATGAAGCACATAGAAACCATCACTGATATAAGCTTACAGCGAAGGGATTTTCGTCATACAAAAATCATTTGCACTATCGGTCCTTCAACCAGCAAGCCCAGTGTCATTGAACAATTAGCAAAGGCAGGGATGAATATTGCAAGGATCAATATGTCCCATGGAACCCAAGAAACCCACTTGCAAGTCATCAAAACCATCAAAGGATTGAATCGAAAATTGAATCATCCCATAGCAATACTTATAGATTTGCAGGGACCAGAAATTCGCACAGGAGATGTATCTAATCGAATTCAATTACATCCTGGTGAGATTTTCACTTTTACCATCATACCTAATGTGAATGTAGAAGAAAAAAGTGTTTTCGTAAACTACAAAGATATTATTAAGGATTTAAAAGAAGGAGACCGAATAACCGTTGATAATGGATTAATCAATCTACAAGTTTTGGAAAAAGACCTTCACTTAGGGACTTTGAAATGCTTAGTTTTGGAGGGAGGAGAATTAGGTTCTCGAAAACACATCAATCTTCCTGGAGTTAGGGTCAATCTTCCTTCCATCACAGATAAAGACAAAGAAGACATCCTTTTTGCGGTCCAACAAGATGTGGATTTTATAGCATTGTCTTTTGTTCGTAGAGCTGAGGATGTTCGTCAAGCTAGGGAAATCATTGAAAAAGCAGATGGTCATGCTCAAATCATTGCCAAGATTGAAAATCAAGAGGGGTTGGATCATTTTGATGAAATCCTCGAAGAAGCTGATGGCATTATGGTGGCAAGAGGAGACCTTGGAGTTGAAATTGAAATCCAAGATCTACCCATTGTTCAACGAGAAATAGTTCAAAAGTGTATAAAAAAAGGAAAACCAGTGATTGTGGCTACCCACATGTTAGAATCCATGATTCAAAATCCATTTCCAACAAGAGCAGAAGTTACAGATGTTGCCAATGCCATTTATGAGCAGGTTGATGCCATCATGCTATCAGGAGAAACAGCCGTTGGGAAATATCCCGTGAAAGCCGTAGAGATGTTGGATCGAATAGCAAGAAGGATGGAAAAAGAAAAAAACATTGGTTTTCATTTAGAAAGGGAACCAACTTCAATACGAGAGAGTTTAGCAAAAGCTGCATGTATTTTAGCAGATAATATCAATGCACCTGCCATTGTTGTGATCACCCGTAGAGGTCTATTTGCAAGACAAGTAGCTTCTTTTCGTCCCAAAAAAGCAATCATCTACGCTTTCACTAACATGTCCAGCACTAGAAGAAAATTATGGTTGATACGTTCCGTCGTTCCGTTCGTATTGGAGTTTTCTCAGGACCCAGAAAAAACCATCCGGAAAGCCTTCGAAAAATTAAGGGAACGCAATCGAGTTCTACCAGGTGATCCCATTGTGGTATTATCTGATGTTGAAGCAGGGCACGAAAAAGTAACAACAGTTCAAGTGCGGGTTTTTCAATAATCTTTATAAAGTTTTTCTAATTTTTGTATCCCTTCTTGTAAGACATCTCGATCTACTGCATAAGATATTCGAATCCACTGGGTTTCATTACAAAAAATTCTACCCGGAACCAAAATCAAATTTTCTTCTAATGCTTTTTCAGAGAATTCCATATCAGAATATTTACTTGGTACTCTGGCAAAAACGTAGAATGCACCTTCTGGTTCATAAAAATCTGTTAGCTGTTTTAAATGAGTTTTGAGAAGATCGCGGTTTTCATGATAATACTTGATGTAATCTGATATATCTAAATCAAGGGCGGTTATACCCGCATATTGAACAGGAGTGGGCGCACACACAACTGTATATTGCTGGAGTTTGATCAAACCTTCAATAATGGATTTAGGACCTGTTGCAGCAGCTAAACGAAGACCTGTCATGCTATAGGATTTTGAAAATCCCATCAAAGTTAAAGTGTGAGGATAAATCGAACCTGGGCTTATGAATTTTTTTTCATAGTCATATAATTCATAGATTTCGTCGGAGACGAGCAAAGCACCAGTCTTATCGGCTAATTCTGCTAAGGCTTGGATTTGATCTTTCTTGAGGATATAACCCGTAGGATTGGAGGGTGTAGAAAACAAAATTAGTTTGAGCCTTCGAAACTTTAGATTTTCTAAATCTGCTTTTTGAAAGTTTTGATTTAAGAGAATTTCATTTGCTCGAAAAAAAGAAGTCAATCCTCGATAAATCAAAAAGGCAGGCTCAATCAATAAAACATCATCACCTTCATCAATCAGAGACATGAAAATCAAAAAAAGTAAGCTTGACACACCAGAACTGACGATGATTTTATCTGAAGAGGTTTGTATTTGGTTTTTTTGGGAAAATTTTTCTACAAGTTTTTCTCTCAGTTCTTTGATTCCTTGAGTGATTGTATAAGAGGTCTTTCCATCTTTTAGGGCTTGATACATGGCTTCAATGATGGGTTGTGGAGTAGGAAAGTGAGGTTGTCCAATCGATAAATTGATGGGATTTCGAAGCCTTTGAGCTAAATCAAACATTTTTCTTATAAGAGAAGTATCGATATAATTCATTCTCATTGAAAAAAGCTGCTTTACGTATGAATCTAGCATGAGTTCAGTTTTTTCATTCAGAAAAAGTTTGAAACTAAAACTTAATATTTCGAAAAGAAATTTTGCATAAACTCAAGATTTCATAGACATATATACTTAGAATGAAACCAACATTACTTTGGAAAATAATTTTGATATTTCAATATGGCATTTTGTATTATTTTCAGTTTGATTTAAAACTAAGTTTTTATTTGTTTTTTTCTACGTTGATTCTGGTTTTGGTATTATTGTTCTTACAAAAAAAAGTGGTTTTTATTAACGAATATCTTATTCCTAAAAGAAAAGGAAATCTTCTTTGGATAGTTTTCTTTATGTTGTTTTTTGTGGGAATTTCTTATTACAAGGATCGATTTTGGACCCAACCAAAAGAAACTCAGAACTCAGACCTTTCTTATGAAGAATATGAAATAATAAAAAATTATCGATTTGGTTATACTTATTATGCGACCGGAAAAATCCAAAAAGTTCTTTATCCCGGGATGTATTTAACAGAGATCAGTCTTGATAAGATTGAAGTATTTTATAAAAAAAATAAAACTTATCAAAAAGATGATACTTATAAAAACTTCATTGGAAAGACTTTAAAAACATCCTTACAATCAGAAAGAAAGGATTTATGGGAGGGATGCCAAGTTCAACTTTGGTTTTATGGAAAAGTATTTTTTTATCCTCTCAAAGATAATCATGCCTTTTTTCAGTATCTAAAAAATCAGGGAGCTCAATATTACTTCAAAATCAAAGAAAAAAACATTCAAAGTGTGGATTGTCCCCAAAACATCAGCATTCAAGTAAAAGATGCTCTTATTGACATGATCGAAACGAAAGTTTCAGAAAAACATCATCAAGGCATCATCTTAGGATTGATCTTAGGAAACTCTAACTGGATGGAAAAAGAAAAAAAAGATCAAATCAAAAAATTAGGACTTATGCATTTATTTGCTGCAAGTGGTTTACATTTGGGAATTTTGTTTTTTGTGATTTATTTTCCTTTGAGTAGACTTTTTGGTAGAAAGCATTTTTTAAGTTTTTTGTTGCCACTACCCATTTTGTTTTTTTATCTTCACGTTTTGAATTTTCCCTATACGTTAGTTCGTGCTTATTTGTTTGTTATAATAGTTTTTGTATTGACCATTGTCCACAAAAAACAATCTGTTTATGATTTATTGACTAATACTTTTTTATTGATGATATTGATTTTCCCTTATTCTGTTTTGAATTTGTCAACTGGAATGTCCTTTGCTGCAGTTTCAGGTATTTTAATCCTTTATAAAAAGTTAGAGGATTTGTTCTTGGATGATAATATTTTTCCCAAATACAATCGCTTACAAAATCTGAAGTATTTTGTCATCAAATTTGCAATAGTTCAATTCCTGATTGGATTATCTGCTTCTTTTTTTATTTTGCCAATTCAATTTTTTGTTTTTAGAGAGTATTCGTTGCTTTCTCCTGTCTATAATTTCGTTATGGTTCCAATTGTGGGTTTTTTTCTTCCCATTGTTTTTAATGTTTTGATTGTGTCTTTGATTTTTAAAGATGTATTTTACATTAACTCTATAATAGATTTTTTGTGGGATTTTATTAACATTTTTATGATTGGGATTGACTTTTTGATCCAAACATTTTCCAAAACCATCCTTTGGATGAGATTTTCTGAATCTTGGAATCTAGCATTTTATCTATCAATAGGATTTATTCTTGCATTTTTATATTTGTTGAGGAACGAAAACCATCATTTCCTATCAAAACTTCATCAGAGAAATAAAATAATCACACTTTATCTTACATTCCATTCCCTGCTATTTGTTTTATATTTCTTTCATGCTTTTGTATGAAATTTCCTTTTTATAGTGTGACTCGTATTTTAGAAGAGATAAAGAAAAGAAAGGGAAATATCCGAAAATCTTTAGGACAAAATTTTCTTATTGATCCCAACTACGTAGAAAAGATTTATCAAATCATAATAAAAGAAATACCTAAAGGGTCGTTATTATTAGAGATCGGTCCTGGCTTGGGAGCTCTTACCCATAAATTACTTTTTGATTATCAGATGCATTTAGTAGAAATTGATCCTTTGCTCTGTGATATATTGAAATCAGAGATTATCAAAAATGAATCTGTGATACTTAACAATCAAGATATTCTGATTTATCTAAAAGAAAATCCTTCTAAATATGAATTCCTCATAGGTAATCTGCCTTATTACATTACAACAGACATATTTACCAACTGTGTTCAGTATGCAAAGAAGCCTGCAAAATTGATTTTTTTAGTTCAAAAAGAGTATGCCGATAAGCTCATTATGAAAAATAACTCTATTTCAATATATTTACATAATTATGGTCGCATCGAGAGATTCTTTTCTATTCCTAAAGAAAGCTTTTATCCAAAACCAGAAGTTCATTCTTCTTTGATCTTATTTGAGTTGTGGGAAAAAACATATTCAGATCCAGAAGTTTTACAAAAAGTTCTGCGAATGAGTTTTCGTGGAAAAAGAAAAAAACTCATAAACTCTTGGAAAATGGCAGAAGAATTCATATCAATCTCTTTGCTAAAAGAAGGAGCAAAAGAACTTTCTATTGATATTGAAAAACGAGCAGAAGATATAGATTTTCGTCTTTTTTACGAATTAGTTAATTATGTTGTTAAAAATTCTTAGGTTTATCCTTGGAGAAAAAGATTTCTTTTAAAGTATGTATGTGTCTTTGTTCCCATTCTTCAAGGGTAATTCCTTCTTTTTTTGCTAATCGTTCTCTATGTTTGGTAATGAAACGAAAAACTAAAGGGTATGTTATAATTGAAAAAGGGACAGCCCAAATCAGACTGCCTATTAAGGCTGGTATGCCAAAATCATTAATCAAAAATTCAATCCAATAGACTAAACCATCAACCAAACTCATACTGATTGATTTTTCAATTACAAGTTTAAAAGAATCAAATGACAAAAATTCATAATGTAAGTTGAAGATTTTGAGTGAAAAAATTCCCGTTACATAAAAGCTATAATAAAAAAATGGGAGTGTCAAGGGATTAGTAATCCAAACCATGGCAAGCGCTATGGGTAAATGAAATCGAATTTTAAAAAACTTTAAAATTAGCCAGTTAAGAGTAACAAGATACATTTGAACCCCCACAAGTGGGTTGAGAGCCCAAAACATCCCAATAGCCGCACCTAAAGCAATTTCGCTTCTCGGGGAATGGGCTTCTTTTAAAGGATAAATGATTTTTTGGTATATGACATTATAAATTCTATTAAACATCAACTTCAAATTCCAAGCATTTTTTGACGAGTAAATAAAATTTTCTTTTCAATTGATAGAAAGTTTCTAACGTGTTGTTCTATGAAATTTTATTGTATTCGACATGGTATAGCTGAAGAACCAAACGACGAGAAAGAAGATTTAGAACGTAAGCTCACAGAAAAAGGAAAAGAAAGGATCAAAGCATTAGGGAAAGTCATTTCGAAAATTTTTAAAAAGCCAGATTTAATATTGACATCTGAAGCTTTACGCTCTTTAGAAACGGCAGAAGTTTTAAATTCCTATTGGAAATCAAAAAAGATTGAGACCTTCTCCAAGCTAAATCCGGGTGCTACAGTAATGGATTACGTGTTTGTTTTAGGAGCTTATATAAATAAAGATATCATCAAATCCAATTACAAAATTTGTCTTATTACCCATGAACCCGATCTAAGTCATTTCATCACAGCCTTTTTGACAAAGCAAATCGAATATGACTTTCAGACTGATGAACTTGTGTTTAAAGAAAATTTTATCAATATTGATTTTCCTTTGAAAAAGGGTTCAATTTTTGTCTTTGATTGGGATGGTGAGAGTATGGAAGTAGAATGTTACCTCACCCCCTCCATCGTAAAAAGAATTCGTAAAAATTTATGAATTTTTAGAATTTTGATCAAAAGCTTTTAATAATTCAATTGGTATAGGAAGCACTACTGTAGAATTTTTGTCAGCTGCAACTTCGACCAATGTTTGTAAAAATCTCAATTGGACTGCAATGGGATGTTTTTCGATCACTTTTGCAGCTTCGGCTAACTTTTCTGAGGCTTGGAATTCACCTTCAGCTGAAATCACTTTTGCCCTTCTTTCTCTCTCTGCTTCTGCTTGCCTTGCCATAGCTCTTTGCATTTCTTGGGGTAAGTCAATATGTTTGAGCTCAACTAAAGAAACCTTTACACCCCATGCATCCGTTTGTTTATCTATGACTTCTTGTAAATGAGCGTTAATTTTTTCTCGATTGGCTAAAACTTCGTCTAATTCAGATTCTCCCAAAATGGATCTCAATGTTGTTTGACATAGTTGGGAGGTTGCATAAAGATAATCTTCAACCTCGATGATGGCTTTTTGAGGATCCATTACCCGAAAGTAAACCACCGCATTGACTTTAATTGTAACGTTGTCTTTCGTAATCACATCTTGTGGAGGAACGTCCAAAGCTACAGTTCGAAGACTCACCTTTTCCATTTTATCAATAATAGGGATTAAAAGTATTAAGCCTGGACCTTTTACGCCACTAAAACGTCCCAACCGAAAAATTACCCCACGCTCATATTCTTTTAGAACTCGTATAGCTTGAGATAAAATAAAAATTGCCAACAGAATAATAAAAAGTATCGAACTAAATGCCATATATCACCTCTTTGTAGATTTCTAAATCATTGTATGATTTTGCTTTTTTAATTATCGTCAACTTTTTTTACTATCAACGTCATCCCTTGTCTTTCAATCGGTCTTATCTTTGAACCTTTAGGAATGATTCCTTCTTTCGTAATGGCATTCCAGTATTCACCATGAATAAAAACTTTTCCTTTTTCTTGGTTAATATCTGAAGTGGCTTCTCCAATCTCTTTTAATAAAAGGGTATCTCCACTGACTACTTCTTTTTTTGATGCTTGTATGACTTTGTAAAGAATAAACATCATTAATATTACAATAAAAAGTGTTGAAGAAATCATGATGGCTAATGAAGTTTGTTCTACTTCTTTCATGGAATCAGCAATCCAAATAGTTCCCAGTATGATAGAAATAATACCTGCAATTGCTAATAAACCATAAGACATAAGTTTTAGTTCTAAAATCAGAAAGATAATTCCTAATGCAATCAAAAGAAAACCAGTATAATCTACGGGTAGGGTTTGCAAACCATACAAACCTAGCAAAAGCGAAATAGCTCCAATCACACCAGGAAAAATTAATCCCGGGTATTGGATTTCAATCATGATACCTGCCATACCGATCATAATCAAAAGATAGGCAATGTTCGGATTGGCAACTAAACTCAAAATTTTATTTCTTAGATCATCTTTTAACTCAACAACTTTGATGTTTTTGGTTTTTAAAATTTTTTCTCCTTCAATCGTTTTTACTACTTTCCCATCGATGGAATTGAGTAAATCTGCTTCTGAATTCGCTAAAACATCAATTAGCTTAATTCTCAGTGCTTCATTCGATGGGATATTAGCAGCTTCTGTGATGGTTTTTATGGCAAATTCAGAGTTTCTGCCATAATATTCAGCTATGGATTTAATTTTGGCTATAGAGTGATTCATGATTTTTTTTCGGAGGGCTTCTTCATCTTCTTTTGAGGGAGTTTCTTGTGTTCGACCCATTGTAATGGGAGTAGCTGAACCTATGTTGGTTGCAGGAGCCATTGCGGCAACATGACTTGACATTAAAATAAAAACGCCCGCTGAACCACAAGTTGCCCCAGGTGGTGCTATGTAAGTAATCACAGGTACCTTTGAGTTCATGATGGATTTTACCATTTCGTCCATCGAACTCATTAAACCTCCAGGTGTATCCAATTGAAGAATAATCGCATTTGCTTTTTCTTGATTTGCTTTCTCTATCGCTTTGATCAACTTTTCCATTGAAGCTGGTGTTATAGCATCACTTATGACTACTTTATAAATAAATTCTTCGTTTTGATGTTGGGTAATTTGTTCTTTTTCTTTGTCCTCAGCTTTGAGGAATATGGGTATTACAGCAATGATTGATAGTAAAATTAAAATCAGTTTATTTTTTTGCCTTTTCATTTATTTTCAAATTAAATTAAAATGACACAAAGTAAACTAAAAATTCTTTTGAAAAAAATTACGTCAAGTAATCAAGTGGTAACGGAAAAATTCAAATTCAGGGACGATTTTCAAAGAAAAGTTTTCTTTTTTCGCAAAGTTGGTTAACTCATAACCAGTTAGAAGTGTAGGTTTTTTGGATTTGTTTAGGATTTTCAAAATCTCGTAGGTTCCTTTTTTTGATTTTTCAATCTCAATGATTCCTAATGGACCGTGCATGAATACCAAATTCGCATTTTTAATTTTTTCTTCATAAGCCTCAATAGTTTTAGAACCAATATCAATCCCCTGATAGGGAGAACGTATCTCTCGAGGTGATGTTTTTGTCTTTGCTTTAGAAGTGATTTTATCGGTGATAATATGATCAAACGGAAGAAGAACTTCACATTCTTCTGAGTAGGCTTTATTGATGATATGAAAAGAATGACTGATTTCTTCTCTTACATATGCACTATTTCCAATTTCAACTCCATTGGCTTTGAGGGTGTGTAACCCAACACTTCCTCCAAATAAAAGTGTTTGAAAATACTTAACACAAGCCTCTAAAAAAAGATTCGTTTTTTCTATTTGATTTCCGCCAAAAATACCTACTTTCTGTTTGATGGTTTGATTCTGCAAGAGCTCAATGAAATACAAAGTTTCATACACATCTGAAGTAATACAAAACTTATTATTTTCAATATTGGTTAGTGTATTATTTTTCTTTAGTTCAGTTAAAAATCGATAGCTTTGAATAATAATGAAATCAAAATATTGAATGATTGGGATGAATTCCTTTGTAGGGTTGATTATGTATATAATTTCATTTGATGGTTTTTCAGGTGTTTTCTCAACATGTTGGAATTGTAAGTGATTATTTTGTTTTTTAAGATTTTGAATCAAAGTTTCTATGTTTTCATGAAAAAAATTGCTTGATTGTTGTATTTGATTATTGATTACAGGCATTAAAAAGAGAGTTGTGGGTTTTAGTTTCAGAAAATCTAGTAATTCTGAAATAATTTCGATCTGAGCTCTCAATAAGAATGGATATTGATGATTATCGTACCAATCGAAAAGTATCAAAGAATTCCCAGAAATATTGGTGTTTTCTATCCTTAAAAACTTCATGAAGCAAAACAAAAATTATGAATTTTTTTGCAAGTCAATTCTTTTCTTAAGTTCAAAACAGATGAGAAGAAATACAGTACTCCTGTATTGTGTGAAAAAAAATTGATTTTTTTGTTCACTGTAATATTATGAAAACCATGAAACTAATAGTTTTTTTAGCTTTGGTTTTTGCTTTTAGTTTAGTTGCTAATTGTCGGACACAGGCAGTTAAGATACAAGAGGTGCAGGCTGACTCTGATGCAAAAGTGAAAGAAGCGATTCGAATTTTTGATGAGTTTTTTGATAATCTAAGAGCTGAGCTCATGAAAGCTATTCAAAAAAATCAATTTGATGGAGCGATATCTGTTTGTAAAGAAATTTCACCTGCAATGGAAAGATCTTATTCTGAAAAATACAAAATGAAGATCTATCGAATTTCTGATAAATATCGCAATCCAGATCACAAGCCAACACCTGACGAAATGGAAGTTCTCAATTACTGGCAAGAAAAGATGAAGCAAAATCAAGAACTTAAAGCTGTGTATTTCCAAGTAGGCAATAAAACCAAAGTCATGAAGCCTATTAAAACCTTTGCTGATTTATGCCTACAATGTCATGGCGATCCAGCTAAAATGAATCCCGCTGTTTTAGAACGGATCAAAAAAGAATACCCAGATGATAAAGCCGTTGGATATAAATTAAATGATTTACGGGGTGCATTTGTTGCTGAATTTTAGCAATGGATGAAGAATCAAAAAAATGTAGCTGTTTTGTTCATTAACTTAGGAACACCAAGCCAACTAAAAGAAAGTATAGTCAAGAAATACCTATCTGAATTCTTGATGGATGAACGAGTGATCGATATTCCCTATTTATATCGATCACTCCTTGTAAATGTCATAATTGCTCCGCATCGAGCAAAAAAGTCATTAGAAAAATACAAAAAAATTTGGAACTACGAAAAAAACGAATCTCCATTAATTACCATTACAAGAAGTTTTATAAGTAAGTTAAAATCAGGATTACCAGATATTCTGATTGATTTTGCTATGAGGTATGGAGAACCAAGAATTGAAGAAAAATTAAATTTTTTTTATCGTCAAGGTGTTCGTTATTTGTATGTTATTCCCTTGTATCCTCAGTACGCTACCTCCACTATTGGATCGAGTTTAGCAAGTGTTTATAAGATCAATTCAAAGTTCTGGGATCCTATGATGATTACTGTTCATCCGGTTATTTATAATGATCCAGAATTTATTGATTTGTGGGTGAAACATATTCAAGATGAGCTCCCAGAGTTTCGGAATTATTATTTTATTTTTTCTTTTCATGGTGTTCCTGTTAGGCATATAGAAAAATCAGATCAAAAAAACGTCTGCTTAAAAGACAATTGTTGTGAAATCCAACAGCCTGAGTATTGTTATCGAGCCCAGTGTTTTTATTTAGCAAAACAAATAAGTCATCGATTAGGTTTAGATGATTATCTCGTTGCCTTTCAATCACGACTTGGGAAAGAAAAGTGGACCCAACCCTATTTAGAAGAAGTAATCATTGACGTAGCTAAAAAACACGATCAAATTTGCGTTGTGCCGTTATCCTTTGTGAGTGATTCTTTAGAAACCTTAGAAGAACTTCAAATTACGATAAAAGAAATGTTAATGAGTCATAGAATAAAAAATTATAAAGTAATTCCTGCCTTGAATGACAAAAATGAATGGATAGAGTATTGGAAAAACAATATCCTTAAGTTCTTAGAGAACTAATTTTTCTTTTCTTTTGTTTTTTCTAACCGAAAATGAAGTTGATGAGAAAAGGATTAATTGTTAGCTTATTTTTTTTATCAAATTGCATAAGTCTAAACATCAATCAACCACCTTCAGTTATAGAAAACACATATCCAAACAAATTTTTTTCAACCGAAAAAAAACAACCTCAAGAAGAAGATAAAACCCACCAGACAAGAAGCCATTCTTATAAAAAAGAGATAAATCCACAAGATCAAAGTGAAGAAGAACTCTTTTTCGAAGAGTTAAGCAAACAAGACCCCTATCTCGATAAGATCTGCAAAAAATGTAAGCCTGATAATCAACCACCAGGTTATACAAATCAAGAAAATGAAAAAGAATCGACGACCACAAGCAATCAAAATCCTTATATTGGGGAATTACCAAAACCAATCATAAATCAACAAAAAGAAGAAGCGATCGTAGTTGTTAGTTCAAATACTGGCAGTGCAACCGAAAACCAAGCATATCCAACATCAAGTTCTTTGGAGAATTTTGATGAAGAAGGGATTGCTTCTTGGTATGGGAAAGAATTTGATGGAAGACCTACCGCATCAGGAGAAATATTTGATAGTAAAAAACTAACGGCAGCACACCGAAGCATTCCCTTAGGATCAACTATTCTTGTTCAGAATTTGGAAAACCAGAGAGAAGTGATCTTGAGAGTCAATGATCGCGGTCCTTTCGTAAAAAATCGAATCTTGGATGTTTCCGAACAAGCAGCAGAAATATTAGGCTTCAAGCATAAGGGTTTAACTCGTGTGAGAATCAAACTTTTACAAAAGGGCAACCTCAAAGATAAGGGAGAAGGAACTACTGCATTTTTCTATAAAACTGCAGAATTAGGTGTTGGTGCTTCCCCTCAAAATGAAAATTTGATTTCCAAAGAAAAAAGCCTTCAAAATCAGATAAAAGACATCAAAGAAGCTCAATTTTACTCGATCCAAGTGGGGGTTTTTACGGATATAAAAAACGTAGTTCGTTTAAAAGAAGAAATTGAAAGTAAATTGCCTTATCCTGTTTTCGTTTTTAGGCGAGGTCGAGAATTTGTAGTTCGAGTAGGGAATTTTTCAGAGAGACACACTGCTGAGGTTATAAAACAAAAACTAGAAGAAGCAGGTTATTATGGATTTATCGCCTCACCTGAATGAGGCTTTTGCTTGCAAATTTTCACTTGATTTTTAATATGACAACGGATTTGTTGACAAAATAACTAAAAATTATGGGTAAAAAGTATTTATTTTTCTTTTTTTTATTTCTGTTTTTGATGGAAAGTTCGATTTCTCATACGAAGTTGATACGTGTTGCAATTGATAATAAATATATTCAAACTTACCGAAATACTCAGGGGAAATGGGTTCTCAATCAAGGGTATCAAAATCCCAAAAAATTGCAAGAACTTGCTAATGAATACCAAACCACCGTCCAAGCAATCAGAAGTCTTAATGAAGATTTGACAAAAAAGTACATTTTTGTGCCATATGGGGATGATTATTTAAAAGAACTCCTAAGACAAGGTTTTGGGCGGAGGATATTTAATATTGATCCAAGAAGTTTTTTATGGCCTGTTGAAAATCCCGATTTCACTTCTCGTTATGGTAGAAGGTTTAATGAATTACATCAGGGTTTGGATATGGCTGTTCCGATTGGAACCCCAGTTGTAGCTGCTAGAGACGGGATTGTGAAAAAAACAGGCTGGATGGGAGGGTATGGATATACAATCGTTTTACATCATCATCAAGATGGGAAAGAAACCCTTTATGCTCATTTGTCAGAAATTTTGGTTTTCGAAAATGAAGAAATCCAAATCGGACAAATTATTGGCTTTTCAGGAAGCACAGGTAGATCAACAGGACCTCACTTACATTTTGAGGTGATTTTTCAAGACATCAAGTTGAATCCAGAGGATTTTTTACCTGAAAGTTTTTTCCGAACTGATGTCATCATCAAAGAAAGTGTTGATGGAGTAATCATTCAGGAGACGGTTCCTAATATCGAAGGATCTCCTTCCCATGTTCAATTGTCTTTATGATTTTACGAAAATGGAATCCACAAATCCAAGAAATCTTAATCAAACTCAAAGAACATAAGCAAAATTCTTTAGCGGTTTTTGATTTTGATCATACCTTGATTTATGGAGATCAGGGTTTTAATTTGATGAACTACTTGATTGAAAATCTTTACATTAAAGCCGACGAAGAATGGTTTTGGGACGAAAAGCATTGGTATAATGTTCCAGGCGAAAAGATAAGAAAAATCAAAGATTTGTTTTTTTCCCTAAAAAAAAATCCCACAAAAGAACATATAAAAGCATTACTTACCGAGATTTTTCAAGTTTATGATCAAATCGAAAATCAAAATCAAGAAATTGCTTACCGATGGACGAAGATCTTTTTTGCAGGCTACAAAGAAGAAGAATTGGAGAAACATTCTGTTCAATCGTTTGAACAAGCAATGAGAGTATATTCTAAAAATGATCCCTCAAATCAAGAAACACAAATCGCCATCCACACCGCATTGCATGATTTGATTCAATATCTAAACTCCTCTGGATGGGAAATTTATATCATCACAGCATCGCCTGAGGTAGCCATTCGTGCCATCATTCACCATTGGGGTCTAAAAAAAAGCCAAGTATTAGGGATGAAGTTGCAAATAAAAAAAAATTATCTACAACCGGAAATCATCGAACCATATCCTTACGGAAAAGGAAAGTGGGAAAGATTAAGACAAGTAACCCACAAACCCATCATTCTTGCCGTTGGGGATTCTCGGTCAGACTTTGATTTATTAGAAAATGCTGAATATCCCGTTTTTATCAATCGAAACCAGAACAGCAATGTTCTAAAAGAAGCAGAAAAAAAAGGCTTTTTCATACAATCATTGGTGAATGAATAAAAAAAAAACCATATACTTCATAGGAGCTCCCCTTTCTAATCTTGATGATATAACCATAAGAGCTCTAAACATTCTCAAAGAATCAGACTTGGTTTTAGTAGAATCTTATCGCAACTTCACTACTTTGATCAAACATCACAAGATTGACATTCCCAAAGAAAAGATCTATCAATACGATGAAGAAAAAGTCAAAATCAAAGATCTTCGTTCTGTTTTACTGCAAAATCAGACGATTAGCTATATTAGTGATGCAGGTATGCCCGTTTTTATGGATCCCGGAAAAGAATTAATTCATTTTGCCGAAGAACATCAGTATTCAGTTCAGGTAATTCCAGGAATTTCTGCATTGAGTGTTGCTTTAGTTTATGCAGGTATTGACGAAGCCTTTTATTTTGCGGGTTTTCCACCCCGTGAGACGTATCTACGTCTTCCATTTATTAAAAATTTGGAAAAGTATAACGTTGTTGTTTTATACGAAACCCCCTATCGTAATAAAAAACTACTTTCTGAATTAAAAAAGCACTTATCTTCTGATTGGATTTTGTTTGCATTTTTTGATCTTACGGGAGATCAAGAAAAGATTTTAAAATTTCCTCTAAAGGAATTCAAAGACATAGGGGATGCAATTGATAAACTCCCAGCTGTATTTGTTCTAAAAAAGCAAAAAAAATTTGTAAAATCATAAAAGCTCAATTATCTTTAACCTGTGAAAGAATTCTTCAAACCCAAAAGCTTGGATGAGTTCATAGGTCAAAAGATCATTAAAGAACGCTTGAAGGTAATGATTGATTCTTCGAAAAAAAGAGATCAAGCTTTGGATCATATCTTACTTACAGGAGCTCCTGGTCTTGGGAAAACCACCTTAGCTAATGTAATTGCCAATGAGTTGGGAGTAAAACTACATGCGGTTTCTGCTCCAATGCTAACAAAACCAGGAGATGTTGCAAAGATACTCTCTTTTTTAGAAGAAAAAGAAATTTTGTTTATTGATGAAATCCATCGGCTTCCCAGATCATGTGAAGAATTATTATACACGGCGATGGAAGACTTTTACGTCGATATTATCGTAGGAGAAGGAGTCACAGCAAAAACCATACGCATGCAATTACCTAAATTCACGTTGATAGGAGCTACCACGAGAGCTGGTTATATCAGTAATCCTTTTTATTCGAGGTTTGGGATAGAAATGAAATTTCAGTTTTATGAGAAGGAAGAAATAAAAAAGATTCTACTTAAAGTTGCAGAACATCTAAATATAGAACTACAAGAAGAAGAAGCAGAGTTTTTGGCGGATTATTGTCGTATGACTCCGAGAGAAGCCATTCGACTTCTGAAAAGGATTTATGATTATGCAGTTGTTTCAAATGTCAAAAAAATTCACAAAGATTTCTTGAAGAAAACATTAGATCAATTAGGAATTTCTTTGATGGGGATAAATGAATTTGACAAAAAAATTTTAAATTTGATTTATACACGATACCACGGAGGACCAGTTGGCATACGAACTCTCTCTTCTTTGCTTGATGAAGAAGAAAAAACCCTTTTGGAGAACTATGAACCGTTTCTTTTGAAAATGGGATTGATTGAAAAAACCTCCAGAGGAAGAATCATCACTCCAAGGGGAATAGAAATTTTAAAAACTGAAGAAAATTATGCGAGTAAATAAATCCAAACGACAAGTAGAAAAAAACGAATTTATTTTTCTGAAATATGCAATTGTTGTAGTATTACTTCCTTTTTTTTCTCTTTTGAATGCTTTGTTTTTACCCAGTCATGTAAGTATTTTGTTGGAACAACTGAACCTCGAAAGTTCAATCGTAAAAAATTTTTATAAAGTTTATCCAGTAATTGTTGAACACTTTACATATGCTCCTTTTAGAGAAAATCAAATCCCTGTCTATTCTTATAGAACATCTGGAGGTAAAGGGGGAATTACGAAAGAATATGGTTTTCATACACTGACTAATAGTGATACTTTTTTGGTATCCTACTCTTTGCAAGAAAAAGACACAACACAACCTATACAAAAAGGAGTGCATCAAAACCAACAAACCACAAAAAGTTCAAATAAAACAGAAAAAACAGGTTTTGATGAAGAGATTTACCTAAAGAAAAATTATCAAAAAAAACAAGATGCGACCGAAGATAAAAGTTCGTCAGAAAATTCAGAATCAAAACTCCCAACAAAAATTCCCGCCAATTATCGTTTTCGGAATGATTTTAGTCTAAGGTGGGATGATTCTCCTGATATCGCCATCGCTAGTGTGGAATTAAAAGGCTACAAATACTTTCGAGATATGTTAAGACAGATACGGGATAATTTTTCTCCTCCGGGATTAAATTTAGTTTGGAGGGATAGTGCTGGAGTTGTTATCAGTCAGCCCATCAAACCACAAGTAGTTCGAGTTCTTTTTCTTTTGGATTATGATGGAACAGTAAGAGATGCAAGGATTGTGTCGAGTATGGGGCAGAAGCCAGTGGATGAGGCATGTATACGAGCACTTTTGAATCAGAATTTTGGAACTCCACCACCTGAGGTTTTCGAACATGGCAATATCTTCGGAATTAATTTTGTTTTCCCTCCTTTGCATTGAATTATTCTAATTTCCGTAAAAAACGAACTTCTTTCTTCCAAACGCCACGAAGAAGGTTTTCTTTAGATAGTAAAAAAACACCAAGAATTTCGTTTTTTTCGCTTTGAAAGATGTGAAGTTGATCATTCACCACATGGTAGGAGCAGGTATGGAGTTCATCCTTTATGAGAATTTTGCATTGGTATTCTGGTTCGAACTTGATTAAGATCCTTTCGTAAGAAGGATAGACTTCATAGATGCCTGTTATGTCTTTTTTGGATTGTTCTTGGATTTTGAGTTCTTGGTCCTTTTTACAACTCAAAAAAGAAAAGATAAGGATCAATAAAAGTATGAAGGTATCCATGCTCCGTCTTTACGCAGCTTGATCAAAAAATTTTTATTCAAGAGTTTTTGTTTATCGTAGAAATGAAAATTGATTTCTCCCCCCACATAGATGTTAAAGTTTCCTGTGCCTCGTAAGAGAAACTGAGAATTTTCAATCAAAATGAAAACGGGATGAAAATAAGCCCCAGCACTTGAGTATTCGAGCTTCATTCGAACAGGGTCTTGAATTTGGATTTGAAGAAGTTTTTCAATCATTTCTTTTCGATAGTCATTTTTTAAAATCACAGAATCTACATCAAGCCTTAGGCTACTGGAATTATTTAAATAAAAATCTTGTTGTTTTAAGCCTCGAGCACTTGTAGTGTATTGGAATTCTAATTTTTTGATGCTATTTGCGCAGAGATTGCATAAGAACGGGATTTCGATTTGCGGTTCTTCTGCTTGGGTAAAAAAATTAAAGTGTTGCTGTGGAATATTCGTAAGAAAATTCACGGAGTAATTCATCTGGATTTTAGAACTTGGTTGGTTTCCGTATAAATCTAACCTTGCCTCGAGTTCGTTCATGATGAATTTCCCTTTGAGTTCAGGTAGATTCTGTTTTGGTTGAAGAAATTCAATTTGAATTTCTATTTTTGTATTTTTGATTACGTTTTGATAGAAATCAGTTTTGATGAATTTGTCCTTCCAAGGTTTTGTATATTCAATGGTTTTTAAAGAATCTTCTTGGAATTTGTTTCTTTGATGATGAATTAGCTTATAAGCAATATCGAAAACACTCTGATAATCAAGTGAAGAACCACTTAGACTTCCCTTAAACACCCATTTGGGGAATGATTTGGGAGAATAAAAAAGACTCCCCACGAAAGAAAAAGGAAGAGTATCTATTTTTCCTTTTAATAGGAGCTCCCACTGATTATCAATAATAGGTTTTAATTCTACACTTTCAATAAAAACCAAAGGCAATTCTTTGGAATGAAGTACAATCAAATTCCTTCCGCTAAGGGTAGATTTTATGGTATGGATGAAATTTTTTTCAATCCAATCAATTTGAAAAAAGACATTTCCTTTGGTGTTCCACTGGGTTTTGATCTTTTGATTGTCTATTGGGATTTCCCCTTGAATTTTGATTTCTTTTTGATCTTTTTGAATTAGCTTGGAAAGTTGGATTTCTTTTGATTGGATTTGTATTTTGTATTCTTCATGAAAAATGCTTTTATCATAATTTGAAGTTGTGGTATAGTGCAAGTTACCATTGATATCATTGAGCTCTAAAAAACTCATATTTCCCTTTAAGTTATGGTATTTGCCTATTACATTAAAAGAAAAACCCTTAATTGATAGGTCTATTGAACCTCTTCCGTTGAAATAAAAATGGAGTTTATCATTCAAAAATTGGGATTGTTTTTCTGTTTTGATTACATCAATAAACTCTTCAAAGAATCTTTCTTTTTTGAATGCATGATTTTGTATTGTGAAATGGATTCTATTTAGATCTGATTTTGTGTCCCAGTTTCCATGAATTTTGATTGTTTTGTTCACACCTTCTATGAAAAAACCTGTGATTTCTATATAGTCTTCCTTTGGAGTGATTGTGATTTCAAAATTTTGTAAATCAAGTTTATGATTTATTAATTTTAGGTTTTGGAATTTCCAAGTTATGTTGTGTTTTTTTATGTTTTCTGCTATACTTTGAAGATTATTGTAATTCAATAAGTCTTTTTTTTCAGAGCAACTAAGTTCTTTCATTATGATTTTTTTTGGGGTATTACTTAGTTGAAAAAGTTGAAATTCTATCAACACTGTTTCGATATTACATTCAAATTTTTCGTTTTGGATTTGGGCATGATTGATCTTTAAACCTCTCATGATATGAAAAGTTGCATACTGATAAGTAATTTTCGTGCTATCCAGAAAACTGAACTTTTTGAATAAATTAGTTGTAAGTTCTTTGTTTTGAAATTTCTTATTGATTTGATAGTTGATGAGGAATATTCCAAATGAAGAAACTAAAATGAATAAGAAGACATACAAAAAAACCTTTGTGTATTTTTTCATCATAAAAAAGAAGTTTTGGATTTCATTCTTTAATTTAACTACGTATTTTCTTTATTTCGTATTGGGAAATTCTTTTTTGTATTCTCAAAACAAAATTCTCTCCGATGAATCATCGAACTGGCGGAAATTAGAATCTTCTTATGTAATACTATATTTTCCTGAAAATTATAGTTTATTAGGACTTAAGGCATTTCATGTGGCTAATCAAACTGTTGCTGAGTATTCGTTGTTATTTCGCCATAACTTGACTCATCAGGTGATCATTTTTTTATATCCTTCATTTCGGGATTTTCAATCGAGCCACATAATCGAATTTTATTTGCCAGAGGGAGTTGCCGGGTATACAGAACCCTACTTTGAGCGAGTGGTTCTTCCCTACAACGGAAACGAAGAAGAAACTTTCCATACACTACGACATGAATTAGTGCATTCTTTTCAGTTTGACATAGTGTTAAACTTGATGGAATCAAATGATTTTCCCATACCTTCTTGGTTTACTGAAGGGATGTCAGAATATTTAAGTATTGGGACAGAAGGAGGGATGGATGAATTTCTGCGAGATTTGGTGATCTCCAACCGACTGCCTGACTTGTATTCACTTATTGACTCAGAAATTGATTATAGCTATTATAAAATAGGTCAGTCCGTGATGTATTTCATCGATAAAAAATGGTCAAAGGATCATATCATTCTTCTTTTTAAGAATATGCTCATGACGAAGAATTTACAAAAAAGCTTCTATTTAACTTTTCAAATGGATTTTTTTGATTTTAACATTCTTTGGAAGGAATTCGTTTATGAGCTTTATCGAAAAGATGTTTCTTTCTCCAAAGACATTGAAGGACGACTCACTTTTCGTTATTGGAGTTTATCTCGTTTTGATAATCCTTTTTATTTCAAACCTTCTTTATCTTCTGATGGACGATATATTGCTTATATTACGTTTGATAAGATTTATCCCGTTGTCGTAATACAAGAACTCAAAGAATTCGTCGGATATTCAGAGCTTCCACCAAAGAAAAAGATAATTATTTCTTACCTAAGAGATGAAAATTTTGAAGAATGGCAGCCATTAACTACTCGATTGAATTTAGATGAAAGATTTATTTACATACCCACGAGAAGCCGCTCAAAAATGGCTATCATCAAGTATGATTATCTAAAAGAAAAAATAGAAAGTGTTTATTACTTACCATTTGATACTTTTTGGGAACCCTTTCTTTCGAAAAACCAAAAAGATAAAATCGTTTTTACAGGTTCACTTCGAGGCTTTTCAGATGTTTATCTTTTGGATTTACAATCAAAGCAGATGGAAAAGCTAACGAATGATTTTGAATATGAGTACTCTCCTGTTTTGAGTTTTCAAGAAGATGAAGTTTATTTTGTAAAAAAAGAAAAATCAATTTTCCACGTTAAGTCCATAAACCTAAAAACAAAAGAAATAAAAACTTTGTTTTTCTTGGAAGAAGAAATCAAATCTATCCAGAGTGGAACCATCAACATTCGTGGAAGTACCAAAAAAGGGATTTATTATATAGCCAAAAAAAACCAAAAGTTTCAGTTGTTTTTCTATGACGTAGAACAAAAAAAACACTACAAAATCAAAGAGCACTCAAGGGACATTCAATATTTTGATTTTTATCAAACTACCAAAGAAGATTCGGAATCGAAATTGATTTATACCGTAGTAGAAGAGGGGATCCCCGAAATCTACTTAATAAAAGACAGCAAACGAAAAGAAGAAGCTCACGAAATCTATGGTTATAATAAGACAAATTATTTTGAGGAAATCACCTTTCTCCAAAAAAAAGAAAAAAACTTTCTACCTCAAAAACAAACAGTTGTTTTTGAGGAACCAAACATCAAGCCCTATGAATACACTTTTTATCGAAATTTTTTTCCCTTTATAGCTGTCAGTGGAGCTTTTGATAACAGAGGAAACAGCAATGTGGTCTTTCTTGGTTTTGGTAGTATGGCAGATTTACAAAAGAGGCATCAGTTAGATGCCTTCATTACGTATCAGTCAAGACCAGTGATTTTAAACGGAGAAATTCAATATACCCATCGTTGGAACCGGCTTGAATGGCAGACTGGATTATATAGTTATAGTGGAGTCTTTGTGGTATTGAATCCTTTGGATTTGAGTCTAAATAACATTTTGTACAATCCTTTCCAAAGGCTTCTTACAAACATCAATTCTGGGATATATAGTGGTTTTCGGTATTATCTTCATGGATATAGCTCTGCTGGAATCCAATTGGATTTAGGGAGATTAGAGCAAATCTATTTACCAAGACTGCCTGAACAACGTCCCAATGAAGATGTCTTTAAAAATCACTTGTTTTTGCGTTGGTTTTATGCCTATGATAATGCCAAATATACGATTTTCGGTCCTTTGGATGGATATGCATTAGTGGTTGGTTATGAATACCCAATCAACCGAAATAACTACTATCGAGAAGTTTATCAAACCTTCTTTGAGTTTCGTTATTATCATTTGTTTAGGAATTTTTCTTTGTTTGCTTATCGATTTTTTGTGGGGATGTTAACAGGTAAAGAGGCAAAAAACTTTCCATATCGGATTGGTGGGTATGCAACCATTCGAGGTTATGATTTTCAAAAGTTTGAGGGTCAGTATGCTTTTTTGATGAATCTGGAATATCGTTTTACTTTTCTTGAGGGAGCTTCTTTTGGTTTTCCCTTTCGTTGGAATTTGGGCTTGATTCGAGGTTCTTTGTTTTTGGATTTGGGTTCTGCCTTTGATGATTATCGCAAATTTCAAGCTTTCAAAAAGGGAAGAACTTATGACCTAAAAGCTTCGATTGGGGTGGGTTTGCAATGGCTAAATTTTTTATGGTTTCTTCTACCAGTTCCAGGAGCTATCATGAAGGTTGAATGGGCAAGTCCTTATGATGGCGTAAAGACTTTGCCTTTTTCGAGATGGCAGGGTAGATTTTCTATTGGATTTAATTTTTAAAAAACCGAATTGACTTTCATAAAATTAAGAATAATATGAAATCAAAATCAAACCATCAGGAGGAAACGTATCCAACTTACGGGTAATTTAGAAGGGCTGAGTCACAAAGAACTCAGTCAACTTAGAAGACTCACACGAAAAAAGATTGATGAAGACGTAATTGTATCAAACGACATCGCAAAAGAACTCACAATATTGTCTCAACAGCTCTTCCGACAAATAGGGATATTAGTTGATCGGAAAGGAAAGATTCATCACGTTATCGTTGGAGATGACAAACGAATTGTAATACCTGAATTGGAAAGAGAGCGCTCAGCAAGATTGAGGGAACTACGACTGATTCACACCCATCTAAAAAAAGAACCACTCACGGAAGAAGACTTATACGATTTGACCTTACTGAGGTTTGATACCATAACCGCCATCACGATAGACCGACTGGGACTTCCTGATAAGTTTTATTCTGCTAGGTTAGCTCCTGAGTCAGAAAGATATTACGAAATCTTAGAAACCGAAAAACCTGGGCAACAAAAATACAAATTCAAAGAACTTGTTGAGTTAATTGATGCTGAATTCAATCGAAATTTACAAAAAACCAAAGAGGCAGGCAACATCCCCCGAGCAATATTAGTGGGAGTTTACACATTAGAAAATCGAAAAAAGAGAAGTCCAGATCATTCCATGGCAGAACTAAAAGAATTGTGTAGAACAGCGGGAGTTATGCCGGTGGAAGTTGTGATCCAAAATCGTGATAAAATCGAAAGTAGCACGGTTATAGGAAGTGGAAAACTAAAAGAAATCACTTTTTTAGCCGTTCAGCGGAATGCCGAAATGTTAATTTTTGATAAAGAACTTACCCCGGCTCAAGCCATCAAAATTTCAAGGGAAACTGGTTTAAAAATCATCGACCGAACCCAATTGATTCTAGACATCTTTGCAAAGCATGCAAAAAGTAGGGATGGTAAACTTCAAGTGGAATTAGCTCAACTTCGTTATCTAAAGGGAAGACTCAGTGAAAAAGATGATAACATGTCTCGATTGACGGGTGGCATTGGGGGACGAGGACCAGGTGAGACAAAACTAGAAATCGGAAGACGTAGAGTAGAAGAACGAATCCATCGCTTAGAACAAGAACTAAAACGTATCAAACAAAGAAGAGAAGTCAACCGAAAAGTAAGAAAAGAAGTTGGGATTCCTTTAGTTTCAATTGTGGGTTATACAAACTCAGGAAAATCTACCTTACTCAATTCTTTGACGAATTCTCAGGTTTTTGCCGAAAATTTACTTTTTGCTACTTTAGATCCTACGACGAGACGAATTCGCTTTCCTGAGGAAAGGGAAATCATTATTGCCGATACGGTAGGATTTATTTACGATTTACCACCAGAGTTGCAGAGAGCCTTTGAAGCAACCTTAGAAGAATTACAGTTTTCGGATTTGTTGATTCATTGTGTTGATGCAAGCGATCCTTTGAGAGAACAAAAGATTCGGGATGTAAATACAATTTTAGAAAACTTAGGTCTTATGAGAATTCCACAAATTCTTGTAATGAATAAGATTGATTTGTTATCTCCTGCTGAACAAAATGAACTACAAAATTCCAAAAATATAGTTCCAATCAGTGCTTTGAAAAAGATTGGATTAGAACAACTCCTAAAAAGAATAGAACTACAATTATTTTACTCAAAAGTAGAGATGTATTGATATTAAATTTTCTTCATGAAAAACAAAGAATTCTATTTTCCTTTTGTGATTTTTCTTGGTGCTTTTTTGTTGGATAAGGTTTTCATTCTTGGGAATTTTCCTTTATATTATTTGACTACGATTTCTTTTGTTAATTTTGATCAAAAAGAAACATTACTCATAGAATTGAAGGATTATCTAAATCAAGATAAAAGAAGTAATGTTTTGGTGGTTTTGGGAAATTCTCGAACCATGGCATTTGATAATCGTTATGTGAAGTCTAAATATCCAAACTGGATTTTCTATAACTTTTCTGTTCCTGGTGGGAAGCAGGATTACTATTTATATCTTTTGGAGAAGTTTTATGAGAAAAAAGTTCAACCAGAAGCTCTTATTTTCGCACTAACTCCTCAGGCTATGAATGAAAAACCCTTGGTTTTGACGGATGAGGTCATGGTATTTGGTTTATCTTTCGATTTTATTCTTCGCAATTTTTATTTATATGATGTTAATGAAATCACTAACTACATCGGAAAAAAATTATTTGTAAGTTATCGTTTTAAACCAAAACTCAGGATCATCGGAGAGCGGCTTCATGAAGAAAAAATGTTGTATTTTGTAAATGTGATTTTAAGGACTCATGATTTATTAGAAAAGTATCAAGGAAGTATTCCTTACTTGCATGCTGAAATCCCGAACGTCACTCAAGAAGATTTACAAAAAAATGCCAATTCCATATGGCAGGATTTTTTTACTCCTTTTGTCTTTGATCCAAATGCATTCGTTTTTTTGGAAAAAAGTCTCATTCTAGCAAAGAAATTACAAATACCCAAAATTATTTTTCTTTGGCCACCAGTGAGTAGAGAGCTCCGGTATAAAAAACAAAAAGAGTTAATAGCTTTAGAAAAGACCCAAGGGATTACGATAAAAAAAACAGTTTATGAAGTTTGGACACCCAAGATGAAAGAATTAGCAAATCGATATAACGTTCAATGGTTGGATTTAAATTTTGAGTCTCCCTTGGATTGTGAATACTTCTTTGATGCAAGTCATATTTCAGCTTATTGTTATCCAGCTTATACGGATGCAATCATGAGAGTTGTGTTAAAATGAATAGGTTTTTTTTATTCACACTTATTCTTTTTTCTTTTGTTTTATTTTGTAGAACAGAATCCCCAAGAAAAGAAAAACCCATACCTTTGATTCATCAAAATTTTGAGGGTTGTGGTGAGTGTTTGGATTTAGATACTGGTAGAGTCTGCACAACCGAAGGAACGTATTATAATAGCTGTTTGGCGATTTGTAAAAGAGTAAAAATACTATGTGATGGTGAGTGCCCTTGCCCAGTTAAGGAATAGTTCTTCTTGTCGATGTTTTTATGATGAATGTTGGTTCTTTGATGGTTAAATTCAAAGGTTTTTTCGTAAATACAAAATCTTCTAATACATTTTCAACTTTTAAGAAAACCTGATAAGGAAGTAAAATAACCCCTTCGTCTTTTTTCAGATGTCGATTGGCTTCATACCCAAAAAAAATCCAATCTTCTTCTTTTTCGTAGATCCATTTCCCATACCATTCGGAAGTATAAAACTCAGGAAGAACTCGAAGGGTAGAAGCTAGAAACCATTTGGTCCATTGTGTTCGAGAGTCTTGGTGTTCTTGAGGCATTTTCCATTGGATTTGATCTTCATGTAAACTCAGCTGAAAAATCAAGTGATCACACTCCCATCCATCAATCACATACCATCTGTCTTTGAAATTGCGTTTTCCTAACACATAACATTCATCACTTTGCAGATCCAGCCATTGCTTCGAGGGATGAATAAAAACTGTTCCTTGATAAGTTTTTAGTCTTAGGTGTCCATGAACGTTCTCACTTATGATACGTAATTGGAATAACAAATGGGAAGCTCTAACACGCTGATTTTGAAAGGTATCAACATAGGTTTTTTCTAAAAATACTAACTCACCAGTAAAAGGGTTTTTATTGGGATAAAAGTAAACAGGAAAAAATATCGAAATAGTGTCTTTTTTGTCAGAGATTTTCGGAAAGATATCTTTTAATTCACCGACGTTTTTATAAGTTTCAAAGCTCGGACCAGTTGCCGTCAAGCACTGAAGAAATATCAAAACTAAACTAATGCTTTTTAGTGGAATGTGCTGAAATACGGCAAATTTTTCCATCATGGAAGAACTCAACACGTTCAATTTCAATTGTGATTCCATCGTAGATTTTCTTCTGTAATTCTACCTCTAATTGTAATCGTGCGGCTTCAAGACAACTAATTTCTTTCATAGTTTTGTCTCTTTTTTGTATAGCAGTCTCAGAAGCTTTTGCGGTGGAATGGAATTTCCATGAACCATTTTGTTTTGATACAAAAACACCGAACAAGAGTTCTTCTCTTGCTTTTGAACAAAAAGTCAATAAGAGTAAAAATATAAAAGTGATTTTTTTCAATCTTTGAGTCCTGAAAAAAGAAAGTCAAACTTCCTTTCGTACTCTTTTTCGAATCTTTCAATTTCACTTAAATGCTCTAAGGTTAACCCAATGTCATCCCAACCATTTATGAGTGATTCCTTTCGAAAAGGATCGATATCGAACCTATAAACTCTTCCATTGTCAGTAGTGATTTTCTGTTCCGGTAGATCAACTTCCAATTGTGCACCTATATGATCTTCAACATAATCAAAGAGTTCTTGAATCTGATCATTAGGCAGAGTAATCGGTAACATACCATTTTTGAAGCAATTATTATAAAAAATATCAGCAAAACTTGGAGCTATCAAAACTCGGAAACCGTAATCCAACAAAGCCCAAGGAGCATGTTCACGACTACTTCCGCAGCCAAAGTTTTCTCTTGTGAGGAGTATCGTAGCACCTTGATACCTAGCTTGATTCAAAACAAAATCAGGATTAGGGATATTACCCTCAGCATCCAGAAATCTCCAATCATGAAAGAGATGCTTCCCAAAACCAACCCGATCAATTTTTTTCAAAAATTGCTTAGGAATAATTTGATCCGTGTCTACATTTGATCTATCCAAAGGAACTACAATCCCTTTGTGTTTTATCAAAGGTTCCATATAGTCACAAGAATTTTTCGGTAATCAATGGCAATCAAAATCAATCACTCACATGTATATATTTTTTGATTTCGCTTATATTGAGTAAATGTGTCATAAGTTCTCTTTCTTTTTGGTTCATGAGCTCTTCGTCCTCTTTGCTTCTTTCGTGATCATATTGAAGCAAATGATATAAACCATGAACTAATAAACGTTGAATTTCGTAATAAAAGGAATGTTGTAGTTCTTTGGATTGTTCAATGGCTTTTTCGAAAGAAATTACAATATCACCAAGGATGGTGTAATCATGGTTAGGAATGAATTCTCCTTCTAATTGGGAAAAACTCAAAACGTCCGTTGGATCATCTTTCTTTCGATAAGTAAGATTCAGTTTTTGGATTTCTTGGTTATCGGTAACCGTGATAGAGATTTCAAAAGGTCCTTTTATGCTCTCTGTTTCTTGTATGTATTCTAAAGAATGTTTGAGGATGACTTTGATAAAATTTTTTAAATTTTTAATCGGACATTTTGGGTTTATAGAGATATCAATTCTATGTTGGATTTTTGTTTTTTTCTTTTTTTTCGTAGGTTTCGAAGGCATGGATGATTTTTTCTACAATGGGATTTCTAACTATGTCATTTTTGTTGAATTCAATTACTTTTACCTCTGGAATGGGTTTTAGGATTTCTAAAAGCTTTGCTAAGCCTGATTGACCAGGCTTTAGATCACTTTGTGTGATATCTCCACTAATACACATTTTGGAGTTTTTTCCTATCCGTGTTAAAAACATTTTTAGTTGGGATAATGTGCAATTTTGTGCTTCGTCTAGTATGATCATTGAGTCATTCAAAGTTCTTCCTCGCATGTAGGCTAAAGGAGCAACTTCAATTCGGTTTGATTGGATGAACTGAGTTGTCTTTTCGGTTCCAAGGGATTCATATAAAGAATCATATATGGGGCGTAAATAAGGATCGACTTTTTGAATGATATCCCCAGGAAGATACCCTAAGCTTTCTCCTGCTTCTACTGCAGGTCTTGTGATGATGATACGTTCAATATCACCTTTCAGAAGGAGTTTACTTGCTACAACAACACCAAGAAAGGTTTTCCCCGTTCCTGCAGGTCCTATGGCGATTGTGATGGGGTTTTGAAGTAAGGATTTTATGTATTCTTGTTGATTGATGGTTTTTGCAAATATTGGTTTTCCTCTGTGAGTTATAAAAAATTTTTCTTGTTCAATAAAGGTTTTAGTACTGGAATCATCGAAGTTATCTTGATTCGACTCGTTGTTGAAATGATTATTCTGGAATAAATTAAATAAATATTTTGCATCAAAAGTTTCAATCTCTCGATTATGTAAATAAGCCTCAAGAGTTCCAAAGAAGGCTATTGTTTTTTTAATTTTTGTTTCATCGGTTGATTGTATTATAAAAGAATCACCACGAGGTATTAATTCTACATCTAGTAATTTTTCAAGTTCTAAAAGATTCTGATCTGCTACTCCACACAATAAACGATAGAGCTTGGTATTTTCAAAAGTATAATGTTTTCTCTTTTTTATAATACTCATTTTACAAGGGTGACTCCACACAAAATTCTTTTTTTGGAATCTCGATTATGATCAATAATTTCCTTCAAATAAATATGCCCATCAAAATACTTTAAATACAACTTTACAATCGTTAAACCAATACCTAATGTAAATTCTTCTTCAAGGAATCTTTCATCGTAAAAATGATTTAATCGCATCATCGGTTCGAAAACTTGAGTTTCGTACTCCTCAGGAATTCCACTAATACCACCCATGAATTCAAGGATGTCATTAACGACACCAAATAAAATATTTTCTTTATTATCAATTAATATGATATCGATGAATGAATTTTCTGGGGAATATTTTAAAGCATTAATAAAAATTTCTTTGAAAATTACTAATAAAGCTTGATGGTTTGAAGTGATTTCTCCTTGATAGTAGAGATTTCCAATACAGAATTTTTGGTTTTTGATTTTTCTAAAAGACTCTAATTCATGTATACTTTGAAGTAAAATTTCTTGAAATTGATCGCATGATATTTTTTCAATTGGAAACGTTTTATTAAAATAATGAATGATGTTTTCTAATTTTTTGAACCAAATTTCTAGTTTATTTACATTTTCTTTTAATTTTGAGTACAAATGTTTAGGTATGGCTATTTCTTCATTATGCACTTCTTTTTTTTTTATTTCAATCAGTTCCATATAAGAGATCAAACTTCCAATGCCCAAACCTTGAAGCATAGAGTTTCGTATGTTTTCAATCAATTTCTTAGAGAAATTTGTTTGATAGATTGTTCTATGGTATTCCTTCCAGATATACCATTCGATTTGCTTTGCCCATTGGAACTCAAATTCTTTTAAATATTTATACAAGTTATTTTTTTCTTTTATATATCGTTTTGCTGCCTCAAGAGTTGTTATCATTATTTCTTTTATGTTGTTGGATAGATAAAGAATTTCAAAAATTTTTTCTTTGGGAAGTTCTAACGTAAGTCGAAATTCTTCCTCATTCTCTACTAATAAAATCATGATTGGTGTATAATTAGTATCAATCAAGGTATAGAATAGATCTTTGTTTTTTAACAATCCTTTTGCCTTTAGAGAAGTTATGATTATTTCTGGATGAATTTTATTTTGAATCAAAAGAGCGAATTGGGAAGTTGTGCAAGCGTAAACCTTGTATTTATTTTCTTTTAAAAAACTTTTGATTTCCCTTAATTGTTCAAAGTTTTCATGTATTAATAAAATTTTAAATCCTTTTTTTTTCACTTAACCCTCTAAAATTTGCTTTATAATATCTAAGAATTGAGCTGGTTTAAAAGGTTTGACAATCCAACCATCAGCTCCAGCGGCTCTTCCTTCTTGTTTTTTTGTTTCTTCTGATTCTGTTGTTAAAGTAATAATAGGGATGAACTTATCAATTTTTCGAATTTCTTTTATCATTGTAATTCCATCCATCACTGGCATGTTTATATCCGCTATCACTAAATCATATTTATTTTTTTTGAATTTTTCCAATCCATCTAAGCCGTTTTCAGCCACTGTCACTTGGTAACCAACGGACTCAAGGGTTTCTTTTACTAAGTCTCTCATGGTTTGGGAGTCGTCAACAGCCAAAATGTGAGCCATAATACCTCCTATTGTTAAAATTTTTTAAAAAATGTAACTGATTTACTAAATTCATAATACCTAGCGATCCCAAATTCACGTATAATGTAATTATCTGCTAAATTCAATAAATTTTCAGAAGAACCCAAAATCAATGTACCCTCTTGATTACGAAGTGATTGTATCATTTTGTCTATGATGATTTTTCTTTGCTCCATATCAAAATAAATCAAAACATTCCTAAAGAAAATAATATCAAAACCTGATGGATAGGGATCTTGAATCAAATTATGAACTTGAAATTGGATGTTCCTTTTTACTTCATCTTTGATTTTGAATTCCTTTTCATTGATAGCTACGAAATACTTTTGTTTAATGAACTCAGGAACACCTCTTTGAACTTCAAAATCTGTAAAGACTCCTTTTTTTGCACGTTCAATAACATCTTTACTTATATCCGTAGCCAAGATTTCGGTATAAGGAAAAAGATAGGGATGATGCTCCAGAAGAGAAATGGAAATAGAGTAAGGTTCTTGTCCATAAGAACAACCAGCTGACCATATTTTTAATGGTTTTTTTATTTGAGTTTTTGTATTTCCATGCTTTTCCATCCATTCTGGTATGATTTGTTTAACAAAAGCATCAAAAATGCTTTCATCTCGAAAGAATCTCGTTTCGTGAGTAGTAATTCGATCGACCACTTTATGATAAAATTCTAAATCATCTTTTGTTATTAATTTTAGGGCTACTTCATCGTAAGATTTTAAATTGTAATCTTTCATCAATTGATTTAATCTAGAGTCTAATAAATATTTCTTTTCTTCTGTCAGATAAACCCCCGTGAGGTTTTGGATGATATCGAAAAGTTTTTTATATTCCATGTTTAGCAAATTGTTTTTTTCAAAAAGTTAGATATCTCAATTGGAGATAAGATTTCATAAACTAGATTTTCTTCAATTGGTTTTTTTGGCATCCCGTAGACAACACAACTTTCGGGACTTTGGGCAATGGTATAGCAACCAGCACGATACATCTTTTTTATGCCTTCATAACCATCTATTCCCATTCCTGTCATAATGATACCAACAGCTTTATTGCCAAATTTTGATAATGAGTCGAAAAGAAAATCTACAGAGGGTTTGCAATTATTAATCGGTGGATCATCATAAAGCCTTGCTATATAATCGTCATTGTTCTTATCTATTCCTAAATGAAAGCCACCTGGTGCTATGTATATACAACCTTCTTCTAATATCATTTGATCTTGTGCCTCTAAGACCTTATTTTTTGAAATTTTATTCAGGGATTCAGCTAATTTTAAAGTAAAAAGAGGTGGCATGTGCTGGACTATAACAATTATTTTTTTTATTCTAGGTAGGTTTTTGACAATTTCATGTAATACAATCGGACCACCAGTTGAGATACCTATTCCAACAATTTCTATTTTACTTAAATCAAAAGAAAATCTGTTTATAAGAATTTCTTTATCTAAGAGTTTTGTTTCTTTTTTTTGTTCTTGTTTTTGTTCTTTTTGTTCTCTTTTTTTTTCAATCGATAGTTCAATGATCTTTTGAATTAAGTTTTTTTTGATATAATCAACGATTTCTTGTGGATGTGCTTTGAAATTTGGTTTGGAAACGAAATCGATAGCTCCTTCTTTTAGAGCTTCTAAGGTGACTTCAGCTCCTTCGTATGTATAAGCACTAAACATGATTATGTTGGTTTCGATATTTTGCTTTTTGATTTCTTTTATGGTTTCTATTCCGTCCATTAAAGGCATTTCATAATCTAAGATCACAAAATCAGGCTGATAAAACTTTATCCTCGGTATAGCTAATTTACCATTTGAAGCATAAGATATGATTTCAATGTTTTGTATATCAGAGAATGCTTGAAATAAAAAATTTCTCATCGTAAGAGAATCTTCGACAATCATGATTTTTATTTTGTTGCTCATCTATAGCCCCATTACGTTGATAACTAATATGGGTTCATGATTATATAAAATCGTATAATCTATATAGGGTATTAAGTTAGGGTTGATGTGCCCCTTGGAGTAATCTTTTGATTTATTATCTATTGATATGATGTCAAAAACTTCATCTACAAGTATCGATACTTTCGCTTTTTTGACGGTTAAACGAATAATCAGATTTCCTTCTTTAATACTTGTCTCTTCAAGCTGAAATAACTTTTTTAAGTTGATTAAGGTTATGATTTCACCTCTAAGGTTCGTAATCCCTTCGATATAGGATTTGAAGTTTTGGCTATCATAATGCAGTATAGTGAACTTTTCTAATAAATCAATTTCTTTACAATATTGAAGTTCAATCCCATATTTTCTTTGATTCAAATAAAAGATTAAGATTTGCATGAGTCTATGAATTCATTTTATGGTTTGCTTTATTTAATTGCAATTTTGAATTTTTCCAATGCAAGAAAATCCTATCAACATCCAGGAGAATTAAAGTTTGACCATTATGGATGGCATAGCTATCAATAATTGTCTCTTTTTCAATTTCTTTCGTAATACTATCAAATTCATCTGTGATGTTCAATATGGTCGTTGCTTGTAAGGAAATATATTCCTCATTTTGATTTCTTAATATAATTGCATAAATCGATTTCCTATCAAACATCATCATTTTGGTTTCAACATTCAAGATCTTGTTTACGTCTAATAAAGGAGTGAGGTGATTTTGGTATTTAAAAGCATGGAAATTTAATAACGTTTCAATCTCTTTGATAGGCACTTCAACAACTCTCGGTTTATTTTCTATGGATATACCATAATAATAACCTTCGGATTCAAAAATCAAATATTTTTTAGTTTGTGTTTGTTTTCTAGCTTGCTCTTGGAGACTTAGTTCAATTTCTTTTCGATTTGATTGGATATGAAAACTCTTTGCAATCCCTAAAACATCTAAAACCAAAATGGTATCACCATCTCCTAAAATAGTTCCTCCTGAATAAAAAGGAATTTCGTTGAACTCCTCGCCTAAAGGTTTTATCATCAGTTCTTCTGGGCTCAAGATATCGCTGGTTAATAAACCATAAATATGTTGATCTGTTTCTAAAAAAATCAAATATTCGAAATTTGATTTGTGTTCTATATGTTTGTTTTCATAATTAGATCGAACTATAAAGTAAGGATCGATCACGGGTATGATATAATTTCGCAATTCATACACAAGACTACCATGCAAATTAGTTAAGTATTTATGATCGATTTTTATGATTTCTCTAATCTGGTTTTGAGGGATAGCGTATTTTCGATCATAGATTTGGATTACTAAGCATGTTATAATTGATAAGGTTTGAGGTATGGTTAATATGATTGTGGTTCCTTGATCTATCTCTGTTTCAATATCAACAAAGCCTTTGATGGAACGAAGGGAATTCTTAACCACATCCATGCCAACACCACGTCCCGAACGTTCTGTGATTTTGTCAGCTGTGCTAAATCCAGGCAAAAAAATAAGATCAATAATCTCTTTTTTCGTAAACTTTTCTGCATCAGAAGGGGTAATAATATTTTTTTCTATTGCCTTTTTTACTATTTTTTGAGGATCAATTCCTCTTCCATCATCTTGAACGGTAATGATGACATTTCCTCCTCGAAAGAAAGCCTTTATGGTGATTTTTCCTTTTGGTGGTTTTCCTTTTCTGATTCTTTCTTCTTGTGTTTCGATGCCATGATCTACGGCATTTCTGATGATATGAACAATAGGATCTCGTATGGCATCAATTAAAGTTTTATCTAATTCGATCTTACCACCATCAATTTCTAAATCTATTTCTTTTTGAGTTTCTTTGGATAGTTCTCTTGCTATCCTAGGAATCCTTTCAAACAAAACGTTTAACTCTTGTAGTCTAAGTTTCATTAATTTTTCTTGAATTTGCGAGATTAACAGACTTACTTTCTTGCCTGAGCTCCATAACTCTCGGTGTTCTTTATAGGAAGTGGAAAGTCTTTGAAGTAGCTCATTCCTTGCAATAATGGATTCTCCTGCTAAGTTTATTAATTCTTCAATTAAATTTGCAGGAACTTTTAAGAATGCTTCAGTTTCCATGAATGTGGTTTCATAATAGGGTTTTTCCACTTCTTTATTCCGTTTTTCATCAGAACGAGAATCTTGGATGATGGTCTGCTTTTGATATAAAATTTTGTAAGGAATATTTTCTGGTTTGTTGACTATCCAAAAAGGGTATATATGATTTTGGAATTCTATAAAATCATGAAAGAGAATTTTGTATTTATTTTCAAAAGTTTCTATGACTTTATGATAGTTTGACAAAAGTTCATCCTCAGGTAGATTAATAATACAAAAATAAAACTCATTTTCTTTGAATTTTCTTTGCAAGTCCAAGAGAATATTGTATATCCTTTCATAATGGTTCAGATATATTGATTCGAAAGAAACTTCAGTATTTCTTTTGATTTCTTGGTTTGTTTTTAACGCTTGTGATTGAATCTTTTCTAATTGTTCGATTATATCATCAATATAAGTTTCTTTTTCGTTAGTAAGATTTTCGATCATAGATCGAATTCTGTCGATAGCTAAAAGAGAAACGTCAATAAATTCCCTTGTGATACGGATTTCGTTATTTCGAATCTTTGTTAAGATATTTTCAAATACATGTGTTAAATTTTTTACTTTCTCTAAGTCAAATAGACCTGAATTTCCTTTAATAGTGTGAATGGCTCGGAAGAGACTATGAACTAATTCTTTTTTTTCTTTCGGAAGCTCCTCCATTGAAAAATTAATATAATCTCTTTCCAACACCAAAAGGTTATTTTCTGCTATGAATAATAAATCTAATGATTCTTGAATGAAATTTTGAATTAAATTGCTCATGTTATTTTATAAATCAAACTTGTTTTTTCTAATAAGCTTTTTAATTTTTCATCTATATTTAGTTTAATTTTGATATTTCTTTGTTTTGCTTCTTTTATGAATAAAATCAAAGAAAACAAATTCTTGATTTTTATGTCACTTGCATCTATAAAATTAAGGATGATGCTGATTCCTTCCTGCAATTCGCACTCTTTGAGTATATCTTGGATTTCTCTCTTTGTCAAATCTTCATCATTAAAACTTATAACATATTTGTTATTTCCATAAAAAAAACTACTCATTTTTATCAATATCGTAATTCAAAACATTGTGGTTTATTCCTTAAGTCAAATAATTAAAAAATTATTGCTTTTAAATATAATAAAAAATATTCACAACGAGTATATGAAGTCTTTTTTTCATTTCAAGTGGATTCCCAATCTTTTTACGTTTGGTAATTTACTATTAGGTTTTTATGCAATTTTAATAACTCTAACATATCACCATAACCCTGAGTTATTGAAAGTGGCGGGATTCTTGATAATTCTTGCAGCACTTTTAGATGGGATGGATGGTTTTTTCGCAAGGTTGTTACGAGCTTCTTCTGAAATTGGAGCTCAGTTGGATAGTTTAGCCGATTTAACCACATTTGGGGTTGCACCTGCTGTGTTATTTTATAGTATTTTTTTTCAAGACATGCATGTTGGATTTCAATCATTCTCGATTCCTTTGGGGATTTTACTTGCCGGGATTTATCCAGCTTCAGCAGCTTTTCGTCTTGCAAGATTTAATGTTCATCATAGTGAAGATAGTTTCGATGGACTTCCTTCACCTATTGCGGGACTTGTTATCGCCCTGATACCTTTGATGACCTATGAATTAGAGGTTCCTATCCCTAATATTGTTTTTATTGTGATATTCTTTTTATTATCTTACCTGATGGTAAGCACCTTGAAGTATTCGAAAATTCAAGTTTCTATCTTTCGCAGATTCACTCGTTTTCGTGCTATTTTATTTTTGGTTTCTTTTTTTATGATTATGATGTTTATACATATTAAATTTGGCACAAATATATCTGCATCGGTTTTATTTATTTTGATTTTGATTTACGTTTTCTCAGGAATTATTAGTTTTGTTATCCATTTGATTCAAATCAAGAAATTATAGCTAAAAAAACATACGAATGCTTGTTTCCAATGATTGTTTTTCTTTCAAGCTGGACTGTAAAATTTTTTTATAGTAAATGTAATGAAAATCAATCGTAAAATTTTTGGATTGATATTGGTATTCAACTAAAGCTCCCAAATAACAACGATCAAAAAAAATAACATCTTTTTGCTCATCAGAGGTTTCGATGGATAGAAAATAAAATCTTTCATTTAAATCCTTATAGCTTCCATGATGGTAGATAATTCCCATTGAAAAATAATGCTTGTTTTGTTGAATGGAAACTTTTGGGATATAATTCAAGCTTTTTGGGAAAAAGACCCACTTCATACTGATCCAAAAGCCATCGTTTATAGGAAAAATAGGCTCAAAGAAAAAACTGGTTTTTTGTTTTCTTAGTTTTTTTTCTATATCTTGGCTATAAATGTTGATGCCGACAAATAGATTAATGATATCGAACTTTCCCATTGAGAATGCCAAGTCATTTTGTAAAAACATGTAATGACTCTTTTGAAACAAGTAAATAGAAGTAAAGAGATTAAGATAATTCAATTTTACTTCACTCAAAAAGGATTGGGTATTAGAAGTCTTTTTGTTTTTATAAGTATCTGAAAAATAATCATAGCGATCCCACGTTATTTTCCTCATTAGGAAAAAATCTGCCTTTTTGTTTGAGTTTTTATAATTTAAACTAACGTATCCTGATACCTCATTATTTTCTCCGTTGGTATTTATCAAGTAGAACCAATTTTGAAATTGTTTTTTAGAGAAGAGAAGCCATCGTTTTTTCTCAAAGTCATAAAGGAAAATATGATTTTCTTTTTGAATATAGAGTGCTTTTCCTTCATCTTCAAAATAAGCAAATCCGATGATGGGTAAGTTTTGAAAAAGCTCTAAGCCAATCTGATGAAACTTAAGTCTTCGCTTTATAGGAAAGTTCTTTCTGTTCGAATACTGGGACGTAAGAAAGGTGGTTGCATTCCACAAGGGATTTAAGTAAATTATCCCACCCATAAAATAGATGCGAAAGTCCTTTATTGGAAATGATAAGTCATAATTCCAAATGAACTTTTTCTGGTTTTCCCAAAAAATTCCTGTAAAAAGATGGAAACCAAAAATAGAATTTTTTAATGTGAAAAAATGATCAATCTGACTTTTTTGATGATTTTTATTTTCTATTTGATCATTAAAAGTAAACAAATTTCCGTAAGTAAAGTCTATAGTTTGTAAAGGATTTAACAAAAAAAATAAGATGGATAAATACCTCATCAATATGTTATATCTTGAAAACCAGAAAAGATTTCTAAAAGAAAAAATAGACAAAAAACAATTGTAAAATATTGCAAAAATAATTTTTTATGAGGGAACTTACTTTAGAACAAAAAATACAGAAGATAAAGATTTACTATGAAAAATATTCTCAAGAAATCATTAATTTTATCTATCGTTCTACTCAAGATTATCCATTATCGTGTGATATTTTACAAGATACTTTTGTGAATTTCCTTAAAGTATTCTCAAATAAAGCACTAATTGATGAAGAAAAAGTACGTTTTTATCTATTTCAAACAGCCAAAAACTTACTAATTAATCACTATCGAAAGTCAAAAAGAATCTTTTTCATTGACTTTCAAAATAAAACCCTTATGAAATCAGAGATGGAAGAAAAGTTAAGTCAAGAAGCTTTTTCCAATTCTGAGTTACAAGAGAATGAAAAAAAGGTTCAAAAACTCCTAAGTTTCCTTTCTATCGAAGAAAGAATTTTGATTTTACTGAGATATCATTCGAACCTCAAACTCGAAGAAATTGCCGAGTTAGAAAAAACAAGCATATCTACGATATCAAGAAGGATTGAAAAGATCGAAAAAAAACTCAAAGAGATTGCAAAGAAAGAAAAGATTTTATAGAATTCATGCAAAAAAGAGCAAATAGTTTGTTTTAATAATAAAGAAAATAAAATAAAGTTTATGCATAAGGATTTAAAACAAAATGAAACTCAAAAGAAAATAATTGAACTTTTGAAATTAGAACCTTCTATATCACCTCCACCTTTTAAGGAAGAATATTTTTTTCAAATTTTATCCGAAAAAGAGGAATATTCATTCAGTCAGTTTAGTATCAATACTTATGCTATTATAGCTTCAATATTATTCATTTTCATAATTGGATTCTTTCTATATAATACATATATTTGGAAGCCCAAGAACCTTACTACATTCATGTTAGAGAAATATAAAGAGAAAAAAGGATATAATCAGACTGCAATTAGTGGAATTATCATAAATATAAATGGTGATGTATGGATTAAGAAAAAAAACAAAAGTGAACAAAAAGTCTTTATTGGTAATTTAATAGAAATCGAAGATTTGATACAAACAAGTGATGATAGCTTTGTCGATATAATGTTTGAAGATCGTTTTCAAATAAGGGTACTTTCTAATTCTTCCTTACAAATTAATCTTCAAAATCAAGTTTGGCACATAAAGCAAAATTTCGGTAGGGCTGTCTATATGGTTAAAAAGGGCATAGATGTGCCATTACTTGTAGAAGCAAGTTCTTTTTTGGTTCGTGTTGTTGGCACTTTTTTTTATGTTGAAAATGAAAAAGATCTTCTCGTTGAAGTGGTGGAGGGAACAGTAGAAATTCTAAAGCATGATCCTAACACTAAAGAAATACAATACTTGGATAAGCTAGATAAACACGAACAAATTTTATTCGAATCAAAAAGAGAAGAATTTCAAAAAAAAGTTTCAAAAAATTCAGAGTTAGTTGTTATTTTTAGTGAAATGAGTAAGCAAGCTGAAATCTACAATAACGATGAAATTTGGGAAAGTTTATCAAAAATTCCTAATATAAAAGACAAAAAAGAAATAGAGACTCTCTACAATAGAACTTTAGAGAAGATAAAACTAATAGACGATCGAATTGTAGAAGGTATCATAGTGTCTCAACATGGTGATATTGTTATCCTTCACACAACAGATGGTGTAAAAGTAATCGAATTGGACAAGATTAAAGAAATCATTTATGAACATACTCAATGAAATTGCACTCATAGGAGGTAATAAAATGAAGAAAGCTATAACTATATTACAAATTTTCATGATGCTTGTTTATTTAGGATATTGTAAGCAAGCATCTGATAAACAAAAAGAAAAAATTACAATGCTTATTACATACTCAACAGGCGAAGTCAAAGTGATCCGCAAAGACACAAAAGGCAATGAAACCGTTCTTCCAGCAAAAGTAGGAATGTTAGTGTATGAAAATGACATCATTAGAACTGAAAATGGAAAGATTGATCTTCAAATGAAAACAGGTTCTGTAATTAGAATAAAAGAAATGACTGAAATATCCATTGCCTCTTTGGCAACTCAAGCAGGTGGAGATAACAAATTGGTAGTGGATCATGGAAGTGTGATAGCGAGTGTCAAACGTTCTTCTGATAAAGAAGGATTCAAAATTGCTACACCGACAGCTATTGCGGGTGTTCGTGGAACAGTTTTTGTCGTTGAAGTTGATCCATTTGAAAAAACAAGTTCTGTTCAAGTTGTTGAAGGAAAAGTTGCACTAAAGCCTCGAATCTTAGCTTTAGAAAAAGCTTCTGCAGATGAGATCCAAAAGAAATCAGAACTTGCGGCTCTGAAAAGACTTGAAGAAAATGAGATTGTGATTGAAAAAAATCAAGCAGGTCGTCTCAATCCTGAAATTGAAAGAAAAATCGTAAAAGTTAATGAAAAAGTTGAAAAAGCAGAAAATATTGAAGTAGTCTTAAAAGAAAAAGAAGTTCAAGAACTTGCAAAAGTGGAACCTCAGAAAGTTGCTGAAGTAAAAGCATTTGAACCTTCTCAAGAATTATTGATAGAAAAAGAAACATTAGTAAGATTAAATACTGAAGAATTTTCTCAAGTAGAACAAGGAAAAGATGTAGATAAAATCCTTCAACAGAAAGAACAAGAAATGAAACTAAAGCAAGAAGAAATACTTAAGAAAATTGAAGAGGAAGCATCAAAAAAAGAATTAAAAACTGAAAAAGAAATTCAAAGACATTACAACAAATTAGAAATCATTACCTTGCATGATGGAAGAAAAATCACAGGAGCTGTGATTGCTCAAACCGATGATATTCTGGTTATCCATACGGCTAAAGGTATCATCAGAGTCAAAAAAGAGGAAGTAGAGTCACAAGAATTTAAATAAAATAGCGCCATCGAGCGCTATTTTTTTGGATAGTGGAAAATATAAACCCTTCAATTTTCAGACCTACAAGAATTTGTATATGCTTAGGTTTAACTAGAGAAGATTTAATTGACGCAATACGAAGATATCAAATCCTAAACTTCGAAGAATTACAAAAATACACAAAATGTTCCACAGGTTGTGGAACTTGTGAAGACGAAATAAAACACTTTTTAGAGCAATTTAAGTCAGCTACAAATTCATAATTTCATTTACATTATGAAAGTTAAAATTTTTTTTAAATTGATTCAGTTGTTCTTTATATGGATTGGAAATTTTATTTTATTCAAGGCGGTCCAGTTGTATGGTTTTTGATGTTTCTTTTTTTGGTGGTTATTATCATTATGATCGAGAGATACTTGTTCTACAAAAGCTATCAAAATTTTACAAATCTAATCAAAAGGAAACTTCAAGAAAATAAAATTGACATTTCTAAGACACATAATGAAATTTCTACGCTATTAACTTATGAAAAAATTCCTTATCTAAAAAATTGGTTTTCTGTTTTTAATCATATAGAAGAGTATCTTAAATCTTCGAATTCTTTGTCAATGGATGTAGAAGAATTAAAAAAGCAACTTATCTATCAAGATTACAAATACTTGGAAAGATATTTGATTTACCTAGCCACACTTGGAAACCTTAGTCCTTTTATTGGTTTATTAGGAACCGTGTTGGGAATTATTCGTTCGTTTGCGAATTTGGGTGATGCGAATATCCAAGAAATTAATAAAGGGATCGCAGAAGCATTAGTGGCTACGGCTTTGGGATTACTTGTTGCTATACCATCATCTTTTGGTTATAATTTGTTTAGAAAAAAAGTTGATGATATTATATCTGATATAGATTATATTTTTAGCTTATTAAAACAAAAACGATGAGTAACGGAATCCAAAAACCGAAAGAATACATAAGTACTATCAACATCACTCCCTTTACAGATGTTATCTTAGTTTTGCTAATCATTTTTATGATATCTATACCCAATATTTATCTCACTTCTTATCAGATTCGATTACCGAAGGGCACAAGTGATACTACTTTGAAGTCTTATACAGAAATCATAGCAATTGATCAAAATGGAAATATTTATTATAAAAACAGACTCATAAACAAAACTGAATTAGAAGGTTTTTTTTTCCAAAAGAGTGAACAAGAAAAAAAACAGTCAGTGATTTTAATCAATGCAGACCAAAACACAAAACATGGTCAAGTTGTTGAGATCATCAGTTTATTAAAAGATTTAGGTTATGCCAACGTCCACATTGGAATATCAAAGTAAGGCAATCTATCAGTATTTAGTATTTAGTATTATTAGTTTTGTTTTTTTTGGTTTGCTATTATATTTAAAATCAAACGTATTTCTATATTATCTATTTTATTTAGTTTTTCCGATTCTGTTTTATATATATTATACCTTTCATAGATACAAAGAAAAATTTCTTACCTATAATCGAATCATAATTTTGATTTTTTTTCTTCCAATATCAATTGTTCTTTTTTTTTATCCTTATTCGTTTTATTTCTTTTTTTTTGGTATGTTTATTTTGATCTTACAACACTATCATTGGAAATTCTTTATTTTTTTTAATATTTTGTTTTTCTTTGGAATTTTGTTTTTGTTCACAATTCACGGAGAGTTCGATATGAAATTTTTTATTATAAAAAGCTTAGAAATCCTAACTTTGGAATTGTTGTTAGTGATTATTAAATTATTAGAAGTGAAAACAAAAGAATTATGATTTGACAAATCTCCTTTCAATGAATTATTGTGTAAACTTAACAAGGAGAAATGGTATGTATCAAGAAACTTTATGCTTACATGCTGGTCAGGTTCCTGATCCCACAACGAAGTCAAGAGCTGTCCCCATATATCAAACTACTTCGTATGTATTTGATAGTGTCGAACATGCTGCTAACTTATTCTCACTAAAAGAATTTGGAAACATATACACAAGAATTATGAATCCAACTACTGATGTATTGGAAAAACGAGTTGCAGCCTTGGAAGGTGGTGTTGGGGCATTGGCTACCTCTTCGGGTCAGGCTGCCATCACTATCTCTATTTTGAATATTTGTAATGCTGGAGATGAAATTGTATCATCAAGTAGTTTATATGGAGGAACATATAATTTATTTCATTATACTTTACCACAAATAGGAATTAAGGTTCATTTTGTTGATCCAGAAGATCCAGAAAATTTTCGAAAAGCCATAACACCAAAAACAAAATTGATTTTTGCGGAAACTATGGGAAATCCAGGATTAGATATATTGGATTTCGAAGCAGTAAGTTCCATTGCTCATGAACACCAAATCCCTTTAATTATTGATAATACTGTGCCTACTCCTTATCTTTGTCGTCCTTTTGATTTTGGAGCAGATATTATTGTGCATTCAACAACAAAATTCATTGGAGGACATGGCACATCCATTGGTGGGATAATTGTGGATTCTGGTAAATTCGCGTGGAATCAAGGGAAGCATCCAATGATGACTGAACCCGATCCCTCCTATCATGGTCTTCGCTACTGGGATACGTTTGGAAAGTTTGAACCTTTCGGTGGAGTCAATATTGCTTACATTATCAAAGCAAGGATTCAATGGCTTCGAGATGTGGGAGTAAGCATGAGCCCTTTCAATGCTTGGTTATTCTTGCAAGGACTTGAGACCCTCCATCTACGTATGGAACGTCATAGCCAAAATGCACTAAGAGTAGCTGAGTTTTTAAAATCTCATCCAAAAGTAAAAAAAGTAATCTATCCTGGCTTAGAAGATCATCCCACTTATTATCTAGCAAAAAAATATTTCCACCGTGGGTTATATGGAGCTCTGGTGGGTTTTGAACTTCATGGTGGAGTTGAACAAGGAAAAAGGTTCATTAATAACTTAAAGTTGATATCTCATTTAGCAAATATTGGGGATGCAAAATCCTTAGCCATTCATCCAGCTTCTACCACACATTCCCAGTTAACCGAAGAAGAACAACTATCCGCAAGAGTCACACCTTCTTTTATTCGTTTATCAGTAGGACTTGAGGCTTATGAGGACATTGAAAATGATATTAAACAAGCATTAGACAAGGTATAAAATGCCAAAGAAATATTCATCAGATATTGGTTTTGTTTCAACAAAGACAGTAAGACTTCCAGGTTTTACAACTTATTTTGGTCATACCTTCCCTTACGTTGATATTAACTATTTAACTTTGGGAACATTGAATGAGTCGAAAAACAATGTGATTTTAGTAGCCCATGCTCTTTCTGGAAATGCCCTAGTTGCAGGAATGGATGAGCAAACAGGAGCAGTGGGATGGTGGGAAGATTATGTTGGTCCGGGAAAGGCAATTGATACCAACAAATTCTATGTAATTTGTTCCAACGTCATAGGTGGATGTAATGGTTCTACGGGTCCAACGTCCATCAATCCTGAGACAAATCAGCCTTATAACATGAGTTTCCCCCCCATTACCATTCAAGATATGGTAAAAGCTCAGGCTTTATTGTTGGATTATTTGGGGATACAAAAATTATTTGCTGTTATTGGTGGTTCTATGGGAGGAATGCAGGCTTTAACATGGGCTCTCCATTATCCTGATCTAGTTCACCTTTGCATTCCGATTGCAACTTGCATGGCGCATAATGCCATGCAGATAGCATTTAATGAAGTAGGACGTCAAGCAATCATGTCAGATCCCAATTGGAATCAAGGTAATTATACGCCTGACAAAAGACCTGAGCATGGATTAGCCGTAGCCAGAATGATAGGTCATATTACGTATCTAAGCGCAGAAATCATGGAAAAAAAATTCGGTAGGAAAATCCAACGTAATCCTCTGCCAACGGATATATTTCCTGTGTTTTTTTCGGTTGAAAGTTATTTACATTATCAAGGTGAAAGTTTTGTGAAGCGTTTTGATCCAAATTCTTATCTTTATATCACTAAAGCATTGGATATGTTTGATTGGTTTCAGGGAATTGAAAACCCCGAAGATGCCTTAGATAAAATCAAAAGCAAATTTTTAGTGATTAGTTTTGACTCTGATTGGTTATATCCACCAGAACAATCCAAACAAATTGTTCGTCTTTTAAAAAGAGCAAACAAATCCGTAACCTATATGAACTTAAACACAAACTATGGACATGATTCCTTTTTGATCCCAAATAAAGAATTATCCACTGTTATTGCTTCCTTTTTGGATTTGGAATTTAATCTATACTCTAAGATGGGAGAAACCCTTCATGCTCTATGAATCCCTCTACAAAAGAGTAAAAGAATGGATACCCGAAAAATCAAAGGTTTTGGATTTAGGAACCGGAGATGGTACCTTTCTGAAAGAGCTGATTGTTGAAAAAAACGTTATTGGCGAAGGTGTGGAAATCAACCCCGAATATGTATCTTTGTGCATCCAAAAAGGTCTTGTCGTGCATCAAGGTGATATCATGGATGGTTTAGATCAATATGATGATTTGTCTTTTGATTTTATTTTACTTTTAGGAACCATTCAGGAGCTCAAAGATCCTAACAAAATCTTAGATGAGGTATTTCGAGTTGGGAAAAATCTCATCATCGCTTATAGTAACTTTGCCCACTGGTTTATACGATATCAATTGATGTTTTTGGGAAGAACCCCCATAACTCCATCTATGCCACTTCCTTGGTATAAGACACCAAATATTCATTCTTTTTCAATTAAAGATTTTCATGATTTTTGTCAGGAACGTAAATTTAAAATTATCAAAGAAGCTTTTTTTGATAAACATGGAGAGGTTCGTTGGTTTCCCAATTTATTTGCCGAACAAGCAATTGCTTTGATTGTAAAAAATTGATTTTATCGAAGTTCTTTGTATAACTTGATGGCGTATCGGTCTGTCATCCCAGAGATGTAATCGCATACAACTCGATGAATACCGAATTCGAGAATTTTTTCTTGATACTGAATTGGAAGCATTTTGGGATGATTTAAAAATTCCTCAAAAAGTAGTTTTAGGATTTTTTCAGCTTTTCTTTCCATCAAAGCAATCTCTGGGTGATAATAAAGATTTTTCTTTAAAAATTCAAAAATCGTATCAGAAATATGTCGAAATTCATCTGAGTTTCTAACGGGATTTTGTTTTTTCTGCAAGGAATACACATCTTGAATAGATCCTAATTGCAGGGAGTCTAAGTTTTTTTTTGAAGTTTCGACGAAATCCCTAATGAAAAGATTCAATGAATGTCTTATCATCATTCTCACTTTATATGAAGTTCTTGCCTTTGTGAACTTTGTATTCCATTCTTTTTCTAAGTAATGATAAATGTTTTTCCAGTATTCCAATTCCAGAACTTGGTCCAAGATTAAATATCCTGAGTCGATACCATCTTCTAAATCATGATGTAGGTAAGCAATCCGATCACAAGTATCGACGATTACCCATTCCAAAGGTGGAAATTGATTTTTCTTTTCTTCAAAAAGTTCTTTTAGATGAGTATCTTCTTCATAGATTTTATTATATTTCATCAGACCTTTGATGGTTGCTTTGGATAAATTAAGACCTCGACAGTAAGGATATCGATCTTCGAGAACTGTCACAATTCTTAGATTTTGTTTGTTATGTTCGAAGCCATTGTGATTTTCCATGATTTTATCTAATATAGATTCACCTTGATGACCGAATGGAGGATGACCTATATCATGAGCTAAAGCAATTGCTTCAGCATAATCTTTATTTAGTTTCAGCATTCCCGAAATGGATCTTGATAATTGGCTTACTTCTATACTATGTGTCAACCTTGTCCGAAAGCTATCGCCTTTGTTGTTGACAAAAACTTGGGTTTTATAGCCAAGTCTACGAAAAGCCTTCGAATGAATGATTCTGTCTCTGTCTCTTTGAAAATTGGTTCTGTAAGGATCCTCTTGTTCTTGATAAAATCGACCTTCGTGAAGTGTATTTTTTAACGCATAAGGTGCAAGAAATTGATCTTCAAATTCTTCAATCTTCATAGCTTTTTTATCTATGAAAACAAAATTTATTTTTTTAATCAACAATTTAATAATATGATTGTTTTCTCTTGATTGCTCTTTCAAAAAGAAAAATTTATCGTTATGAAGAACTCTTTCGGGATGATTTTTTTTGTTTTATTTTTCATAAATTATTGCACGTTCTTTTTTAAAGAAAAGGTTCATCAGTTTGGTGTTGTGAAAGTTTATAAAAACCAAATACCAATGCAATGTGCAGAAATCAAAGGATTAAAAATCAATGAAGTAAAATTAGCTTACTCAGAGGAGGAATTGATACAACATTACAAAATGACTTTTCTCGTACATTTTCGTGATGGTATAAGTCCCATTTTGTATGGTTCTATTTATCATTTTGATTTTGATCAGAACTTCTTTTGTATGGCATTGCCTAATGGTTCTATTGCTTCTTTTTATGATCATTACATCAATGGCAAAAGTAATGTAATTCAAGAAATCTGCTACCCTATCAAAACATGCGAGATTTATAGTGATAACTTTATTCTAAGAAAAATGAATTAGCCCTCTTCTTCTATGCGTCTTTTCTCTTGTTTGAAAATAGCATAAATCCTACGCTTTTCTGAGTTAAAAAAGTTAGGTCCTCCAATTTTCAAAGTAAGGTCGAAATATTTTTGTGCTTCTTCCATATTACCGCTATACCAATGGGCAATGGCAATGTTCCAGAGAGCTGACTTAGATGTTCCACCAGAGTAGGTTAAAGCTTCCTCCCATGATTTGATGGCTTGTTCTACATCTCCTGCTTCAATCCAGCGGATTCCATCAACAAGCAATTGATTAATCATTTTTTTGTCACCTATTTTTACATTATCTTTACTTTCAAGTGGTATATCTAATGTAATGATTTGTGGTGATAATACATTTGCTATCTCAGTTGTTGCTAAATCAAGAGCTTGATTAAAAGCAACTAATTCCGAAGGACATTGAATATTACCCGCTTGATTTGCTAACCTTACTGGCTTTTGAACAGAATGACTAATAGATTTACCTGTTTCTACATTTACAATAGTTCCTTCCAGAAATACGGTTAAGTAAAGCACACCTGTTGGACGAGACGTTGTTGTATTGTCTATTTTTACTTCAACCCCACTAGCCGCCAATGCGAGTTGTAATGCTACTGCTGCGGCAGCTACTGCGTCCGTGATTAATTCCACTTTGCATTCAACCCTTGGAATGGCTGTCATGTTCACAAATATAAGGTGATCCACTTCTAATTCCAATCCTAAACGCTTTTGTGCTTGAGTAATACCTGTTTGCGTTCTTGCTAATTCTTGATATCTTTCGTTTCTGCTATCAATATCAAGAACAGTATAATATCCGTATTGTTGGAGTTTAGTTTTCATTGCTGCTCTCATTGTTTCATTAAGCTCAGAAGCTAAACCTAAACGATCAAAACTTCTTCGTATGGCTGGTGGAGGTTCCTTTGCTATTACCGCTACTTTTTTCTTTCCATCTAATACAGAGCGTAATTTCTGTCCTTTTGTTCCTTCAGGAAACTGAGGAAATTTGATAGAAACCGCAGTGGCACAATAAGAAAATGTAAAAACTATAGCTGTTAAAGTTAAAAACCTAACGATAGAACCTATATGATTGTAATGAAATGAAAACATAATTCTTGTGCTGAAGTTTTCATCACTAATATAAAATTACTTTATTTTTTTCAACTACTTTTTTTGTTTTTATTTAAAACTCAATTTTACTTTTTTGAGTGGGAAAAATTTTGTTTTCATAAAACTTAAAGTCTTTTTTCAAAATGGAATCTTTGGGTATGAGATAATCAACTTTCAAAGAATTTAAAAAAATTGGAGCTAGGTAAAGAACAATCGAGTAATTAAGTCCAGTGCTGGCTATAATAATTTTCCCTGTGAAACCTAATTTTCTTGCTTCTTTAAGGAAATTCAAACCTGCTAATTGACTTTCCATCGTGATATCGGTGATAATCATGTCAAAATAATCTATGTCGAAATTTTGTAGTTTATTTAAACCATCTTTACCTGAGTATGCTCTTTCTAAACGATAACCCCTTTGTTCAAAATATTCTTGGATTAGCTTTGCATATTTATCGTTATCATCAACAAGTAAAATTGTTTTTTTCATTTAATTCTCCTTTCTGATTTCAGAAGTGACAAGTATTTCTCTGCTGATTTCTTGAAGCTTAGAATATAAACCTGTTTTATTCATCAGGTCTTCATGAGTTCCCATATCGATGATTTTTCCTTTGTTTAGAACTATGATAACATCGGCTTTTTCAATCGTAGATAGTCGGTGAGCTATAATAAAAGTCGTTCTGTTTTTAAAAAGTCTTTCTAATGCTCTTTGAAATAACCTTTCACTTTTAGGGTCTAATGCTGAAGTAGCTTCATCAAAAATTAAGATCTCTGGGTTGTAATAAATGGCACGTGCGATAGCGATTCTTTGTTTTTGACCACCTGAAAGATTGATACCTCTCTCGCCAATCACTGTGTCATAACCTTCTGGTAAAGATTGAATGAAATCATGAACGTACGCAAGTCTTGCTGATTTTTCTATTTCTTTTAGGGAAAAATTAGGAGAACCATAAGCAATATTTTCTTTAATGGTTCCGTAAAACAAAAACGTATCTTGTTGAACTATGCCAAATCGACTACGATGATCTTTTATACGAAATTCTCGAATATCGATACCATCGAATAGTATTCTACCTTCTGTAGGATCAAAAAATCTAGCTAACAAATCCATCAAGGTGGATTTTCCACTTCCACTTTCTCCAACAATTGCCACAGTTTGACCTACTTTGACTTCAAAGTTGATATTTTCTAGAACTTTCTGTTCTGTTCCTGGGTATTGGAAAGAAACATTTTCAAATCTGATATAATGCTTTAAGGGCTTTTTAATCTTTGGATTGAGGGGATCTTTGATTTCTGGAAGGATACTAAGAAATTCTTTGATTCTTTGAATTATAGTTGAAGCTTGTTGGAGCTTCCCTATCATGCTGGAGAATTGGATTATCGGTCGAATTATGAATAACGTAGTTAATAAAAAGGCAAAAAACTCACCCGTAGTGAAATTTTGATGATCTATGTAATATATCCCCAATCCTATCAAAAACAAAGTATATAATGTTGATGTAAGTTCAATGATGTTCGGTCCCATTTTTAAATAGTAAATTTCCTTAAAACTCCTCCAAGTAAACCTATGGTTTTTTTGTTTCAACTGTTCTAGGACTCTATCTTCTAATGAGAAATAGCGAATTGTTTTGATCCCATTTATAAATTCTTGCATAATTGATGAAAGTTCTGCTAATAGATTTTGACTTCTTTCTGTTGATTTTCCAATTTTTTTTAGAACTAACATCATGGGAAATAGAATAAATGGAAAAGAGAGAATAGAAATTAAGAAAAACTTATAATTTAAATAAATGAGTAAAAAGAGGTGAGTAATCAAGTAGAAGATATTGGTTATGGTATCTCTTATATTACTTGATATTATTGGTGTTAAAAACTCAATGTCGTTTACTAAACGACTAAGCAATATACCTGATTTTTCTTTGTAAAAATAATGCAAGGGAAGTTCGTGAAGTTTTTGGTATATTATTTTCCTTATGTCTCGAATGACTTTATATCCAGAACCAGCAATGAAACGTATCGAAAGTAAATGGAGCAATAACTTTAGAATGTAAAGAATAAAAATCAAGATAGAGCTCAGTATTACAATCTTCAATGCACTAAAACCCATCATATTGATATTTAGTTTGGTTCTAACTATTAACTGAAGTTGAATTATTTCGATGGGAGTAAATTTGCTCCAATGATGATCAGACAATTTATTTAGATAGTATAAATATTCTTTCGATAGTTCCTTATCTATTTTTTTCACATTTGAAAGTAGAGTTCCTTTACTGATTGCGTCTTTTTCGTTTTGATTCGTAAATGTTTTAGAGTTGTTTTCATCATGATAAATCCTTATTGTTTTTTCAAGTAGGTTTCTTTCTTTTTCACTTATGGGAAAATAAAACTCCTGTGATTTTGAACCGAGAGCATCAAACAAGGGGATAAACAAAGTCAAACTAATCCCGTTGAGGATAGAAACAAAAAAGGCTAAGATCAACCCAATAGTTAATGGAATTCGATAATGTTTAAAAAAGGAAATTAACCAAAAAAAATTTCCTATCATCTCAGATTATTTAAAGAGAGTTCTAACGATTACTTTTTTACGTCAAGTTCAATCTCCATGACTAAAACATTAATGTATTAATTTTTATTGATTTTGAATGTTATTTTTTTACTTTTTGTTTTTTTGATAATTTGATAAATGAATTCTAAAAGTTTATATCTACATGTATGAAATAAAAATTTTTTACGTAAATAAATTAAACGATGATAAAGGATAATATAATGAAATTTTATGTAAGGCTTATATATGGAACAAAAAAAAGAATATAAATTATTTTCTTTTACCCCCGAGATCATGCAGCAAATCTTAGAGACGAAAGAAATTCCCGTTCATTTTTACAACAAAGAAGGACAAATCATAATTTACAAGAAAAAAGATGCAACTGATGTAGAAATTGAAAGATTATTTCGGTATACCCAGCAAGGGAAGTTATACTATGATGTTGATGATAGTGAAACTCTTGGATTAAAAAAGGAAACTCGAGAGATCCCAGAAGGTTTTACAGACACAAAGTTATTAACAGAAAAAACAGCAAGAGACTTAACTTTAGAAACAAAACAAATACTTGCTAGTCTGCGAAAAACAGCTATTACTTCAATCCAAGTTCGAAGAACAAGTGAAAAGTTAACTCAGGTCTTTAAGGATTTCGAAAGTAATCCTGATTATTTAAATGGATTAATCAATATTATTGAACTTTTGACAGATAGCAAAAATGAGTATGAAATAGAACTCGCTACTAAGAGAGTCGTTGTTGCGATGGCAATGAAAACTCGAGGTGTTAGTGCACAAGGTTATAGAGATGATGGAACTTTCTATCAAAGAGTAAATCACTTAATGATGAGTGCTCTTTTGTGTGATGTTGGTTATCAAAAAATGGTAATTCCAAAGGATTCTACTTTAAGTGAAAAAGATATGAACTATTTACGAACTCATCCATTATTATCTTATATTTTGATAGCTCATGAGCAAAGTATTAGTCATCAAGTGAAAAGAAATATCCTTTATCACCATAGACCTATGAGGTATGATCCTGGAACTAATAACTATCCTTCAAAATCTTTTTTAGTTCAAGAATTAAAAAAGATTTACGAGAGATTTAAGTTTGATTTGAACAAAAAACCACTATTAGATGATATAAGAATTCAATTAAAATTTTTGTCAGAAGACATACCTTATGATGAAGATGCTGCAATCTTAGCGGTTTCTTCTGAGTTTGCTTCATTAACATCAGATGTTCCTTGGAGGAAGGCTTTTACTCCAATACGAGCTATCCAAATGATTGTAAATAATTCTTATTTTACATATCCAGAGCGTTTACTTCGTGAGTTTTTAGATTATACTTCTGTTAGCTTAACTGATAACAAAAAAGCCTTTCGTGAAGGAGATTTCGTTGTGATGGCTAATACTACAGCAAGCGGTAAAACTTACTTTGAGGCAGGTATCATAACTACAACCAATCGATATATCAGTAGACCTGGAATTGATCGACTTGCAACAATTAATCCTATAGTAAAAAAAGTTCCGAAGTTACATTTTGCTGGTTTTGATTTTTCGACAGCTATATTGGATAGGCGTTTCGCTCATTTTGAGCTCCTACAGGACGATACCCGAAGAATAGTATATATTGTTAATCCTGATTACGATCCAGACTTGTATGAATCTCTATTTCAACTAATTAAAGGAAGAAAGACTCGAAGAGAAATATCCACAGGAAATGGAAAGCCACCAATATGAAAGAAGTTTTAGATGCCGTTGAAGAAGACAAGCAAGCTGGATTGCACAAAGATATTGATGGACGCTTATACTTTGTTCCAAGAAAAGTAAAGTTTAAGACGATTGAATTCAAAGAAGAATATATCTTTTCTCACTCCTGGGGAATTTTCCAAGAACCTTTGGTTCCCATCGATTGGAAATCAAATGAACATGACCTAGATAAAAAAGTGATAAATTTTTCAAAAGAATGTTCCCTTAGATTCCATCATCTTTGGTATAGATATATTGATATCATGATTGCAAGAAGCCTTTCTTTAAATGATAAAAACATCTTTATAAAAGATTTTATAAAACCTTCAATCTTTTTAGATTTAGGAGTTCCAGAGAATCCTGAATGGTCAAATGTTCCGTATAACATTCAACAAAAGATCATCCAAGAATATCGAATATCATTAAAATATGAAAGAAGAAAGCGAATCTTTTATTTGTCTGAATATCTACAAGATTTAACCAAAGATTTGATTGATTATCTATCACCTTATGAACCTTTTTGGAAATTACAAGAAGAAAAGTTGAAACAATATGAAAACCTTAGAGAATCAATTCAAGAATTACATAAATTGCAATTTTTTCAGTTTTTAAAAGGTACCTTAAATGAATTTCTAAGAACCAAATTAATAAATGCCAACGTTTTGATCCAAAACAAAATGATTGCTAATATACAATATCAATTAATGCAAACAAAAAACTATATTTTAGGATATTTTGAAAGAAAAGCAATCATTGAATTCTTAATAAAAAATCAACTTATAGACTCAAAATATAAAATCTTATATATTCTGAACGAATATACCCAATTTCCTAATGAAGTTGAAAGATTCATGAGAAAAATCTACTATCTAGAAGCTCAAATCAACAAAGAAAAACTCAAAAGATTAAAAAAAATATACAATGAATCTCGAAACTCACCTAAAGACTTTGTATTTTTAGAAAAAGAAAAAGTGCTGGAATTTGCTACTACCTCAAGAGAAGAAGAATTAATCCAAGAGAAGATTAATACCATTTATAAATTAACAGAATTCTTAGATTTACTTCACAATCAACTAATAGAATTTTTCATTCAAAAACACCAAGAAAATCAAATTCGAGCTTTAGATGATTTTTTTAAATTCTTTTCTTCAGTCAAAGAAGAAGTTTTTAATAACTCATATGAAGTATCCCCTTTAAAAAGAAAGATCTTGGATCAAATCCGAGAATTTTCCAAAATCAATAGCGAGATTTACCAGTTTTACAAAAATAATCTTTTTAATGAAGTGAAGTTGTTTATACCTAATCCAAAATATAGAAATCACTATGAAATCCCAAATCATTTTACAGTTGGAAATCCCTTTCAAGAAAGAGAAATCTTAGATTTTTGTAAAAAAATCATTCAGGAAAGACTAAAACCCATTCGAATGGCATCAAATGATTATTCCCTTTTGCACACCGAAAAACACGGGATTCTAACACTCAATCCTGTTCTTAAACTTTGGAAAAACCAGATTCAAATCCAAAAAGATTTACCTGAAATCATTCAACTTGAGTTAAATACCCCTATTGTTGTTGAATGTCTGTTAGAACTGGCACAATTAGTTGATAAGGATTTACCTTCTCGAGAAATCAGAAGAGGTGCTATCATCAAACAAGCAAGAGGAGTTGAAAATTTAGAAAATTTGTATATTATGATCATTCCTGGTTCTTGTTATCCAATAAAAGAGATACCATCATCACACTTTCCTGAGTTTCAAAACAAAATTATTGGTGAAAAACGTAGTTTTAGTGAAGTAGGAGTTGATGAAACCCATTATATTTTAACTGGAGCTTGGTACAATAAAGATAAACACACATTGTATTACCCCATAGGTGGAGATAATGCAGAACTATTAAAACGAATTTATCTTGGGATTCGAGAAAATGTTGTTCCTGCTTTTTTCTTCGCATTGGGACAGTTTGTTTTTGAATGTCTGTCAGAAGATGTTCTCTACTATAGAACTACCAAAAAAACCTTTCGTGAAATTTTACTCAAAATCTATCAATCTCAAGATTTAAAAGAAAGCGAATTAAAACGAGTTCGATTATTCTCGAGAGAAGAAATCAAATTCCAATTTGCTATTTATTATTCCCAATTAATCATGGAAAATCTCACAGGTGGGTTGCACATTCATAAAAAAATACCAGAACTCTACAAATGGTTTTTTGAAAATTTAAGCATCCAAAGTATTTTTTCTTTGGATAGGGAACATCGTAGAGAAATACGTCTGCAAGCACAAAATATCATTTACAAATATAATGAAAAGTGGCTTGAACTAATCAATCAAAAATCGAATTGACTCAAGACTTAATTATGAAAACTTGAGATTAATCGGGCTGTAGCGCAGGGGTAGCGCACACGTCTGGGGGGCGTGCGGTCGCTGGTTCGAATCCAGTCAGCCCGATGAAAAATTATTTTTGAAATTCATTTAAGTCCCTCCCAAAGTTCTTTTTCTTTTTGCTTTCGATGAATCACTTCTTGATAAATTTCTTTAGGTGGTGGAGAAACTTCATTTCTTTGGTGGATTATCAGTCTTGACCATTTACGTTCCGCCATTTCACATACATCTTTAATATTTCTTCCTGAAAATCCCTGACTGATTTTTGCTAATTCTATCACTTCTTCGTTTTTGAGGTGCTTGATGTATTTTCGAAAGATTTTATATCTCTCACTAGCATCAGGCAAGGGAAAGTGAATGATCACATCAAAACGAGAAAGTAATGCATGATCCAAATCTCCAGCTCTATTTGTTGCTCCAATGGTAATAATATTTGGATTGTTTTCTAATCCATCAATTCTTCGAAGTAGAACTGATAATAATCTTCGAGTTGCTTCAACAATCCCTTGATCACGAGACGTAGCTAAAGAGTCAATCTCGTCTAAAAACAGAATGACTTTTTCGAATTTTTCTGCGTGATCAAAAACTTCTGATAAATTTTTTGCTGACTCTCCATAATACTTACTAAGAATGTTTTCAATTGGCACATATACCATTGGTATTCTGGCTTCGGATGCTATGATTTTTGCCATCGTGGTTTTTCCTACACCTGGAGGTCCTTCGAATAAGATTGCTGATGGGTAGTTGGGGGTTCTTTTCCCACGTGATAATTCACTCACTTTTAAAAAAACATCTTGATGTTGTAATGGCAAAAGAATAGTTTCTTGGATTTCTTGTTTGATTTCTTGATACCCACCTAAAGTTTCCCAATCTTCATCAATTGCAGTGATGAATTTTCGATCCTCATTTGGGATATTTTCTATGTGAGAGTAAATTTTTGTTCCTAATTGAACCAACTTTTCTATGTGATTTATTTTTTGAGTTTTTTTGAGAAAATATTTTAATACCTCGATGATAGCATAAATTTCTTCTTGTTGTAGATTTCCTATTTTTGTGATTTCTACACGGTTGATGTTGAAAAACACGAATTTGAATTTGATTTCATGAAGAAAATTCTTAACTTCGTAAAGGTTTTTTCCTAAAGATTGAAAGATGATATAATTACTATCAAAAGTATGGATACGTATATTATCTATGTATTTTTTTATGATACCTATGCATTCAAAGATATGTTCTTTTTTAATGTAATGAACAAAAAAGTTTAACTTGAATTCACCTTTTTCGAAAGTGATCAAAGGAAGTTCTAATTCAGAATTATCGATTTCTTTTTGGATTTCGTCTTCGATTTGTTGCTTTGCTTTAAAAAAATCGATTTCTGTCATTCTTAAACCTAAAAAAATCATTAAGAATGAAAATCAATGATTCTTAAATTTAATACTTCATGCAATTTTGTTCGTAAGAGTTTTTCTAATTCCATTTGACGATTATTTTTTTAAGTTTTTTCTGTTTGTTTGTGAATAAGCGATGGAAACCACCCTTTGAAAAGGAAAAATTAGCGAGATTATTCATTGTTGCTATATATGATGAAGAGAATCAATTTCGAATAGAGAAATTCAAAGAAAAATTTCAAAATTTTTTTGGAAAGATTGACTTTGAGCTGAATATTCGACCATTGTTAGCGATTCCCTCAAATTACATATCCAATAAAGAATATGGGATTTTTCATTTGTTTAGTTTTGAACGACCTATATCCAGAGAAGAAATTGTTGATATAAAATACAAAGTTTTGAAGTTAGAAAACCATTACCAAAAAGAAGGTTTCCCCATCATAGAGCTAGATGTAGGTTATGTAACAGAAATACAAGCAATACGAACAACAATTTCAGAAGATATCCATCGAATATACTTGTATAAAAAAATATACTCTGAGACTCTTTACTTTTTCGATAAGAATACCTATAAACCTTTTATTCATACACCGAAATTTTATCGTAGCCCTGACATCATTACGTTGTTTAATGATTTAAGATTGATATACGTTAGTAATATTCCTCAATAGGAACGTTATTTTGATTGTATTGATTTAGAAATAATTTTTTTGTATTTTTTAAATTCGAAAAAAACATTATTGAAAATTCTTCAATAGAAAATAAATTGTATGTATATGAGGGATGATGAAATATTTGAAGTTAAAATCGTCGATATTTCTGTGACGACGGTGGGATTTGCTCTGATTTTCAAGCCAGCTCATTTTTCTACGAAGGAAGCTGTTCCCATTTTTATCGGACCTTTAGAAGCTTATTCAATTTCGAATGAACTCCAAGGTATTAAAAGCCCTCGGCCTAATACCCATGACTTAATGTCTAATGTTTTGAATTTATTAGGCGCAAGGATACTGCGTGTCATTATCAATGATTTGATTGGCAGTATTTTTTATGCTACCATCGTCCTACAATTCGAAGATCGGATATTAGAGATTGATGCTCGTCCGTCTGACTCTGTTGCATTGGCAATAAGACTGGGTTGTCCAATCTATATGCATAAAAAAGTCTTTCGAGAAAGTGCGGTTGTCATTACAAATGAAGATGATGATGTAACTTCACCTCAACCTCAGGAAGATGTAGTAACTCAAAAAGAAAATCCTCTAAAACAAAAATCAAAATTAGAGATACTACAAGAACAACTGCAAAAAGCTATTGAAGAAGAAAACTACGAAGAAGCTGCAAGAATCCGAGATCAAATCAAAGAACTCCAACAAAGAGATAATTAAAATTTACTTTTCATGCAAACAAACTTCTTTTTTTTGTCAATATACCATACCATAGTATTGTATCAGGAGAGAAAATGGATTTCATAGCCTCAGTCCAGAAATACTATAGCGAAGAGGTCCAAGACATTAATGATCTCAAAACAAAAGCATGTTGCACAACAGAAAGTTATCCTAAATACGTAAGCGATGTGCTTCCGTTAATTGCTTCAGAAATCAAAAACAAATACTATGGTTGTGGTTCGCCAATTCCTACAGTCCTAAAGGGCTTGAAGGTTCTTGATATAGGTTGTGGAACAGGAAGAGATGTTTATGTTCTTTCGAAACTTGTGGGAGAAGAAGGTTTCGTTTGGGGGATTGATATTACCAAAAGTCAAATTGAAATTGCCAAAAAGTATATTGATTACCATACAGAAAAATTTGGTTATAGAAGACCCAATGTAGCTTTTATCAATGATTTGATTGAAAACATAGAAGACTACTTCGAAGAAGAATCTTTGGATTTAGTGATATCCAATTGTGTATTTAATTTGATTTTCGACAAAGAATCAGTTCTAAGATCAATCTATAAGATTCTAAAACCGGGTGGAGAGTTTTATTTTTCTGATAATTATGCGGACCGAAGAATCCCCGACCATTTGAAGGATCATCCTGTTTTATATAATGAATGTCTTAGTGGTGCTTTGTATAAAAAAGATTTTATACGACTCGCACGTAAAGTAGGTTTCATGGATCCAAGAGTGGTATCTGAAAATACTATTAATCTTAGTAATCCCGAAATCGAAGATTTGGTAGGAAACATACAATTTTATTCCATAACATATCGCTTATGGAAAATTCCAGGGCTTGAGGATGCATGTGAAGATTATGGACAAATCGCCATCTATAAAGGAGGAATTGCAGAATCACCTCATAAGTTTGTTTTAGATGCAACCCATATTTTTGAAAAAGGAAAACCCGAACGTGTTTGTGGTAATACGACTTTAATGCTCAGTGCTACCAGATTTCGACCTTATTTCGAAATTATCGGAGATTTCAGCACTCATTATGGTGAATTCAAAGAATGTGGCACAATCACAACAACTACAACAAATAGTTCTGGTTGTGGATGTAGCCTCTAATAGGGTTCACGATATTGAAATCGATGAATAAGGATTTTTTTCAGTAAAAAAGAAAATACGTTGTCAATTGATCTTTCTTTTCGAAGTTTGAGGGTGATTTTTTGTTTTTGTGGGATTTCGTAGGGTGGTTCATAGAGATCGTAGAAATCTAAAAATTCTTTCACTCCCGCATCACTTATTTCGTTTTCGGAATTTTCTCTTTTTTTGAGTCGTTCGATTATGATTTCTTTTTTTGTGTCAACTTCTATGAACCAGCACTGAACATTTTCCTCAAAAGTAGCAAAAAGAACCATATTTCTTAGCTTTCGGGTAGCAAAAGTAGCATCTAAAACAGAAACGCCTTTTTTCAATGCTTGATCAATACCATCTCGTATCATCTTGTTATAAACAACCTGAGTAATCAGTCGATTGTATAGTTTTTGTTTTTCTTCTTCAGGAGTTCTTTTGAATTTGTCTAAGTAAAATAACTCTTTTCGAATCTCATCTGAAGAAAAAACTCTTGTTCCAAGTAGCTCTGCGAGCTTTCTTGCTAAGGTGCTCTTTCCTGAACCAATCCTTCCCATAAAAACAAATACGGTCGGATGAATGTTCTTTAAAGCATAACTCAAACTCAGCTGAAAGTATTTTTTTGCTAAAGATATGGCTTCTTCTTTTTCTGTTTGATTTATATCTTTATGTAAACTTTTCAGAGTATAAACTTTTCCTCTTACAAAAGCACGATAACATCGATATAGATCCTGTAGAAGAATGATTTCATAATTATGAAAAAATTTATAAATATTTTTTATAAAATAATATGACTCACGATAATATCCTAAGAATTCTAAATCCATGCAAAAAAAAGCGATATCACTTGCGATGTCAATATAACGAAAATCAGGATTAAATTCAATACAGTCAAAAATACAAACCTTTCCGTTTTGTATTATGATGTGTTCGATATGTAAATCACCATGGCATTCTTTTACCCATCCATCTAATTCTCTTTTGCGAAGCAAAGAGTAAAATTTTCGAAAATAAAGAAGATTAAATCTTTTAATGATTCGAAATGCGATAGGAGTTATGGTGTAATTCACAAACGAAGAACAATCATCAAGATTTTGAAAAATAATTTCTTTTTGGGGATTTTTTGGAGCTCTAGGAAGAGTCTGATATATCTCAATCAAACGTTCAGTGATCTTGTTTAGTTTCTGATAATGAATTACTTGATTCCTAAGAAAGTCTTTCTCTTCGACATAATACATCTTGAGCGCAAACTCAATCTTTTGGTTTTGGAATTTATTTTTGAGTTCGTGGAATTTGTGCATGGGTTGCAAGTTATCGAGATTTTCTATTTCTTCTTTGGAGTATACGTCTAAAAACTCTAATTTATGGCTATTGTGATCATAATGGAGTAAAACAACGTTGATGTAGAGCTCTGGACAAAATCTTTTGTTAAGCCGAAGTTCTTCTGATAAGTAAAAAAAACGTTTATCTAATGTGGAATAATCTAAAAAACCATAATTTACTGGTTTTTTGACTTTATAAACAAAAGGTTTTGTGATGAATATGAACGAAGCATGGGTTTGTTTGATCATTACTTCTGTTTTTAAAAAAGGATATGTTTCTTTTTTAGATAGAGCTTCTATGATATACATTTGTTTAAATGGATGTGTTTTTTTATGTTTTTTGTCAATAGAAAGTTGGATTGTAGTTGAAGGAATTTTGGTTTTATTTGTTGTAATTTCTATGAGTCTTATTGAAGAACTCAAGCAAATTCGATACAAACCCATTTTCATTCCCCCAGAAAAGGGAATTTGGGGATTTGTGATTGAAAGTTTGATTTTGGGACTTGTTATTTCTGAGGGAGTGGGAAAGTATTTTTTAGCGATTTTATTAATTACATTTCCTTTTGTAAAACAAAACCTAAAAATTTTTTTACAGGACGTTTTCTCGAAAAGAAAGTTTCTAAGAAAACATGTAGCTTTTTTATTTCTGATTTTGTTTTTGATTTTCTATCTTGTTCTTTTGTATTTTACTTATCGATTCTCTCATTTTCCTTTTTGGATATTTGTTCTCATAGCGTTTGGTTTGGGGTTGTTGTTTGTGGTGCTGGAAATCAAAGGTTTTTATCAGCATTTACTTTTAGAAATAGCGGGAACGTTTTTGTTTGTTCTCATCGCAGCTTCGATGTCTACTACCATTGAGTGGGATACCTCAAAAATCGAATTGATTTTTATGATTTTAGGATTTCGGAACCTCACATCTATTCTTTTGACCAGAGAATTGATAGATTATATCAAATACCGAAAAACTGACATGTTTTGGTATATCCTCATTGCATCCGTGATTGTTTCATTGATGTTGTATTTTTACTACTTCATCCATTTACCACTTCTTACTATTTTTCTTTTTTATTTATTTGTGTATGTGATCATTTATCAATTGATCAAAATACAAAAAATCTATAAGATTCAAACGTTGGGTTGGGGACAAATCATATTGGGGATTTTATATGTAATTTTGTGTTCTTTTTTTTATGATAAAGTTTAAAATTACTTGTAAGTATTTAGTTTTTCACTAATTTTTTCTTATGACAAACAACAATTATCTTCAAGAACTCGTAGAAAAACGCCTAAAAAAACAGCTAAAAAAGTTTTTGAACTTTCATGAAAAAAAAATCAAAGAAGAAAAACTTGATCCAGAAACAATTCATGAATTCCGGGTTCGAATCCGAAAAATTCGCTCAATTTTAGAAGAATTCGTAAATGAAATTCGTTTTGATATCAGTATTATCGAAAGCCTAAGAAAAGTTTTTCGAAAAGCAGGAAGGGTTCGTGATTATGATGTTCTTATTGGACATTGGATAGAATTAAGAAATGAATATCATGAAACCAAAAAAAAAGAAAATGAAAATTCAAAGAAGTATAAAGAAATTTTAGATTTCCTTAAAGATTGGGAAAAACACATAGAGAAAAAAAGAGAAAAAAAATTCGAAGAATTTAATGAATATTTAAACTCGGATAAATTCGAAGATTTACTTAAAGAAATAGAAAAACTCAAAGAAAATCTAAGTTTTAAAAATTTTTACCTTTCTGATATGAAAACCAACTCAATTGCTAACTTGGTATTATCAAAGTTCTTCAAACTCTTTTCTCATAGTTATTTTTATGTGGAACATGATGATATCTATGAAATTCATCACTTTCGAAGACAAGTAAAACGAACAAGATACTTTTTAGAGTTTTTTAAGAAATTTTATAAAAAATCTCAATATAAAGATATTATAGAAAAGCTAAAAGAACTTCAAGATACAACAGGCTTATTGGTAGATTATTATGTTCTTGAGAAGGAATTAGAAAAATTTGAAAACCAATTCATCAAACAAAATGATCTTATTTTAGAAACACAAAAAATTTATGGTATGATCGAGTCAAAAAAAGATGAATTATTAAAAAAACTTTATAAATTAAAAAAAGAATTCCTTGAGCTCCAGGAAGATTATGTTTCCATCATCAAAAATGAATGTAATTTAGAAAATATTAAAGTAAAAGAAATCGAATGAAAAATAAAAATGTGAGGAATATAAAAATATTTGAGAGTTTTTATTTAAGTAAAATATTAAATTTCATAAACAATCCAAAAAGTAATTGTCATTTTTGTATTAAAATTTTTCTTATTCATCAATATGGATTCTACTTTTCTTAGTGCTTTACCACTAATTATTACTCTTTTTTTAGCTACCTTGATCCCAGCTGTATTTTTAGTGGCATCTCACTTTCTTGGTCCTAAGAACAACCATCCTTCGAAATTATCTCCTTACGAATGTGGTATCCCTACGAAAAAAACCATCGGTGATGCAAGACATCGTTTTCATGTGAAGTTTTATCTTGTTGCTATGTTTTTTTTGATATTTGATGTGGAAGTTTTATTTCTTCTTCCTTGGGCAGTATGGTTTCAAGATCAATTTCTCTATGGGATCATTACAATGTTTATTTTTATATTTGTCTTATTCTTTGGTTGGTTTTATCTATTAAAACGAGGAGGTTTAGAATGGGAGTAAAAACTTACAATCCAAATGAGCAATTACCTTATATAACTACGCGAAGGGAGGCTGTCTTAGCATGGGGAAGAAAAAACTCTTTATGGCCCATGCCCTTTGGAACTGCTTGTTGTGCGATAGAATTTATGGGAGTCGTTTCATCAGTTTTTGACATATCGCGTTTTGGAGCTGAATTGGTTCGTTTTTCACCAAGACAATCGGATTTGCTGATAGTTGCTGGGACAATCACTTACAAGATGGCACCAATCCTTAAGCAAATTTATGATCAAATGTCAGAACCGAAATGGGTGATTTCAATGGGGGTTTGTGCCTCCTCAGGTGGGTTTTATAATAACTACTGCACCATGCAAGGAATTGATCATATTATTCCTGTGGATGTTTATATTGCAGGTTGTCCCCCAAGACCAGAAGCCATCTTAGATGCTGTTATGAAAATTCAAGAAAAGATTGAAAATCCAAAAACAAAACCACCGGCTCAATTCAAAGTAAAAGAACCAAAATTTGATTATTAGGATTTATTATGGATAATCAAAGTTTACTAGAGCATATCAAAACAAAACATCTGAGCGAAATCATTGATGCTTATGAGGAATATCAATATCTAAACGTAATCATCAAGCCAGAATTCATAAGAAATATCATTAGTTATTTGCGAGATGATCCAAATTTAAAGTTTGAAATGCTTGTGGATTTGGTTTCTATTGATTACAGTAAGTATCCTGAAAAGAAACTTGGGCGTTTTGGGTTGGTTTACCATATGAAGTCTTTAACCCATAATCATAGGGTAGCCATTCGAGTGTTTTTACCAGAAGAAAATCCAGAGATAGATAGTATACATGACTTGTACAAAAATGCCAACTGGTTGGAACGAGAAGCCTGGGATCAAATGGGAATTCGATTTCGAAACCATCCAAACTTAAAACGTATCTTGAATCACAAAGATTTTGTTGGTCATCCACTACGAAAAGATTACCCCATCGATCGAAGGCAGTGGTTATCAGAGCCAGATGATTTAATGGATGAAATGGAAAAACGACTAAAAGAAAAAGGTATCATACTCAGAAGAGGATAATATGGAAAAAACAATCGGTAAAATCATAGACTTCGATGAGGAAGCAGCTGGGATACAATTCACTACAGGTATTGATCCAAAAGAATTAGTATTTGTAAATATTGGTCCTAGCCATCCAGCCATGCACGGAACCTTACGGGTTCTAACAGCACTTGATGGAGAAACCATCATAGCGGCTGTTGCCGAGATGGGGTATCTACATCGAGGTTTTGAGAAAGACTGCGAGATACATGTCTACCAGCAATGCATACCCTATACAGATCGTTTAAATTATCTATCAGCAATTATGAACAACATTGGCTTTGCAAAAGCCGTTGAAAAGATGTTGGGTATTACCATACCAGAAAGAGCTAAAGTGATTCGAGTGATTACTGCTGAGTTGAATCGAATCATCGATCATCTTGTTTGTGTGGGAACGAACTTAGTGGATTTGGGAGCTCTTACAAATTTCTGGTATTCATTCAATGTTAGGGAAAAAATTTATGATATATTAGAAAAACTCTGTGGGGCAAGGCTTACTTCCAATTACATAAGAATTGGTGGTTTATCACGAGATACATATCCAGGATTTGAAGATGAGGTTTTACATGTTTTAGATGAAGTATTGAATGCGGTTGGTGATATTGAACGTTTGACGGAAAAAAATCGAATTTTCTTGGATAGAACTCAAAATGTAGCTATAATCAGCGCCGAAGAGGCAATTTCTTATGGCTGGACGGGTCCTACCTTGCGGGCATGTGGTGTTGATTATGATTTACGAAAAGTTGAGCCATACTATGATTATGAAACCTATGATTTCGATGTAATCATAGGAACCAAAGGTGACAACTTTGATAGAATCTACGTTCGAATCTATGAGATCAAAGAATCCATAAAAATCATTAAACAAGCCTTAAAGCGATTAGTGCCAGGACCTATTATGACGGATGACAAAAGAGTAGCACTACCACCAAAGCATCATACATATGGAAACATTGAAGGGTTGATGCAACACTTCAAAATCATCATGCATGGTATTCAACCACCTATGGGTGAAGTTTATGATTTCACTGAGTCATCAAACGGTGAGTTGGGATTCCATATCATTTCTGATGGAGGAAAGTATCCCTACCGGGTGAAATGTAGACCTCCTTCGTTTATGAATTGGGCTGCTTTCCCTGATTTAATAGAAGGTGGTATGATTGCTGATGCCATCGCAACTTTGGGAACCATCAACATCATAGCAGGAGAACTCGATCGCTAAGCTGTTAAGGAGATAGTTATGGCAGTAAAATTCTCAGAAGAAGCTCTAAAAGAATACGAAGAAATTACAACACATTATCCAGATAGAAAAGCAACTTTACTTCCAGCACTGTGGATAGCTCAAAGAGAGTTTGGATATATCTCAAAAGAAGTTATGGAGTATGTAGCTGAGTTGGTGGGAGTTCCGTTTGTGAGGGTTTATGAAGTTGTAGAATTCTACACCATGTATCATAAGAAAAAGCCTGGAAGGTATCATTTACAGTTATGTCAAACCTTATCTTGTTATTTGGCTGGAGCAGAAGAAATTCGAAAATACATCGAAGAAAAACTCAATCTTAAACCCGGTGAAACAAGTGAAGACGGACTCTTTAGCTTTCAATTAATGGAATGCTTAGGTTCATGCCACACAGCTCCCGTTGTGCAAATCAATGATGATTATTATGAAAATTTAACTGTCGAAAAGTTTGATGCCATAATCCAAGATTTAAAAAAACATAACTAAGGATGTATTTATGGAAAACATATTAATTCTTACAAAAAGATTTTCAATTCCCAATGCAAATCAATTAGAGGTCGCATTAAAGCATGGAGCTTACAGCTCGTTAGAAAAGCTTTTTTCCATGAAGCCAGAAGATGTGGTAGAAGAAGTAAAAAAATCAAACCTAAAAGGAAGGGGAGGTGCTGGATTCCCAACAGGCTTAAAGTGGAGTTTTATTCCAAAAGACACAAAAAAACCCATCTATCTTTGTGTAAATGCTGATGAAAGTGAACCTGGAACCTTTACAGACCGCTATATCATGGAATACGATCCCCATTTGTTGATTGAAGGGATTATCAACACTTCTTATGCCATTAAGAGCCACACTGCTTATATTTACATTCGAGGTGAATACGTAAAACAATATCAGATTTTATCGAGAGCTCTAGAAGAAGCAAGAAAAGCTGGATATGTTGGTAAAAATATCTTAGGTTCAGGGTATGATTTGGATATATGGTTGCATCGAGGTGCGGGAGCTTACATTTGTGGTGAAGAAACAGGCTTAATAGAATCCCTCGAAGGGAAAAAAGGTCAACCCAGAATTAAACCACCATTCCCAGCAGTAGAAGGTCTTTTTCGTAGTCCAACGATTGTCAATAACGTAAAAACTATTGCCAGTGTACCATGGATTGTGCTTAATGGTGGAGAGGCTTACGCAAAAATAGGAACGAAAGACTCAACGGGAACAAATATCTTTGGTGTATCTGGACATGTGAACCAACCTGGTTATTGGGAACTTCCTTTTGGGATGAGGTTTTTGGAATTTTTGGAGAAATACCCAAAAGGAGTAAAAGGTGGAAAACTTAAAGCCCTGATTCCCGGGGGGTCCTCGACGCCAGTGCTTACTGCTGAAGAATGCGAGGATCTTTATTTATCTTATGAAAGTATGCTGGCACATAAAACCTTCTTAGGAACGGGAGGAATGATCGTTATGAATGAACATACGGATATGGTAAAAGCTCTTAAGACTCTCACGAGATTTTATTCTGAAGAATCTTGTGGTCAATGCACGCCATGTAGAGAAGGAACGTCATGGTTGGATCGGCTATTGGATAGGATCTTAAACAGGGAGGCAACAACGAAAGAACTGGATCTACTCATTGAAATATCAGACAACATGGAAGGAAAAACCATTTGTGCTTTGGCTGCTGCTTGTGCTATGCCAGTTCGAAGTTTCGTGACAAAGTTTCGTTCAGATTTCGAAAAATACGTAAAACCTATTTCCATACCTGTTCATAAAGTTGCAGAAAAAATCATCCAAAAAGAACCAATTGCTTCGTAGGAGCATAGAATGACTCAAAATATCCACGACATCCAAGAAAGAAAAAAAATTAAAATCAAAATCAACGATAATGAATATGAAGTCCTTGAGGGAATGAACATTGTTGAAGCCTGTGATGCCTATGAAATCCCTTTAGAGAGGTTTTGTTATCATCGCTACCTTCCTGTTGATGGGAATTGTCGAACATGCATGGTAGAAATTGAAACACCTCGTGGAAGAATGCTAACCATTGGATGTAATACAAAAGTTCAAGATGGGATGGTTATTTATACCAACTCTGAAAATGCTATAAGAGCGCAAAAGTCTGCCTTGGAATTTTTACTTTTGGATCATCCATTGGATTGTCCTATTTGTGATAAAGCAGGGGAGTGTTCTTTACAGGATAACTACATGGATTTTGGTAGGTATGATTTTCGAAGGATTGTTCCGAGATATTTCAAAAAAGGAAAAGCAATCAATGCTGGGGATCATATTGTTCTAGATCAAGAACGATGTATTTTATGCACACGTTGTATTCGATTTTTGGATAACATAACACAAACATCTGAGTTAGGGATCATTCATAGAGGTCATGCCTCAAAGATTTCCACTTATCCGGGAAAGCCCATTTCCAATGACTACTCTGGTAACATCACAGATATTTGTCCAGTAGGAGCTCTTACTTTAAAAGAATTTCGATTTAAGCAACGTGTCTGGTTTTTGAAGAAAACAAAATCCATTTGTGTTGAATGTGCTCGTGGGTGTTCTATAACAATGGAACAAAACTTTAATAAAATCTGGCGTTTCATGCCTCGAGAAAATCCTCATTTGAATCGAGTATGGATTTGTGACAAAGGAAGATTTTCTTTCAAGAAGTATCATGAAAATCGATTGTGGAATCCAATTTTGAATCAAAACGAAATTGATTTAACACAAGCAACGTTAGAATTAGAAAATGTATTAAAGACATACCACTGGAACGAAATAGGATGGATTTTAGGTCCGTACTCTTCAATGGAGACGCTTTACATCGCAAAAAAATACTTTGGTGAAAATGTGTATGCCTTGATACCACCAGCTACTGGTAAAAAAGACGAACTCCTTCAACTCCCGCAAGAATATCCCAATGAGCAAGGAATACGATTCTTCGGTATGAATGTCCATCAGCAGGAACTTCAATCTAAAATTGAAAAAGAGCAAATTAAGCTTTTGTTCATCGTAGAAATCGACATTTATCGTTTCTTGGCGAATTGGAGGGAGCTCATAGAAAAAATTCAAGCGTTGCCTTATAAAATCTATTTTACCTCTTTTCAGGACGAAACCAGCAAACACATGGATTTAGTAATCCCCGTTAGAAGTCACGCTGAAATAGAAGGAACATATATTAATGCCACTTCACTATTACAGAAATCAGAAGCATCGATTGAGCCCGAAAATTCTTTTATCTCTAGTAGTGCCGTTTTACTTTCTCAAATAGCCTATTTAGCGGGAAGAATACCAAGAATCTTCTCATCAAATTCAGAAATATACAATGAATTTAAAAACGAATACGAAGAATTAAAACAATATAGTTTTTCGAATATCCCTGATTTTGGTATCAAGCTAAGTTTACCTAAAATAGCTAATGAACCATTTCAAGGAGTGAAGGTTGATTTCAATATCTTCATGATACCAGAAACACAACTCACAAAAATGAGGTAAGGTATGGATCCTATTACTTTTGAAGTGATTAATATTGTTATTGTGGCATTGTTGGCTTGGGGAATACCTCTTCAGTTTATACCATTAATGATATGGTTGGAGCGAAAAGGAGCTGCCATCATACAAGATCGAATTGGTCCTATACGAGCAAATATTGGTGGGATTCGCTTGTTTGGTTTTTTACATAATATCGCAGATGTAATCAAACTTCTATTCAAAGAAGATGTGATTCCTAACCATGTTTATCGATTTTATTATTTTCTTGCACCTTTTTGGTCCATGACCATTGCTTTGATACCTTTGATGCTGGTTCCCTTTGCTGCCCCTATCACAATTGGGGAGAATGTCTTTCGTTTTCAAGTTGCTACTTATCAGTCGGGGATTTTACTTCTTTTTGCTATCACTGGTTTAGGTGTTTATGGTATCATTTTAGCTGCATGGTCCTCTAACAATAAGTATTCTCTTCTAGGAGGATTACGTTCCTCAGCCCAAATGATTTCTTATGAATTGGGAATGGGATTATCAATTGTGGCAATTTTGATGACTTACCAAGATGTTCAAATACAAAATATCGTAGAAGCACAATCAGGATTTTTAAAAGTTTTTGGGATTACTTTTCCGCTTCCAAATTGGGGAATGTTTTTACAGCCTATTGCTTTTATCACTTTTGTTGTTGCCGCTTTTGCTGAAACAAATCGCACACCTTTTGATTTAGCGGAAGGAGAAGCAGAAATTGTCGCAGGGTATCATACGGAGTATTCAAGTTTTAAGTTTGCTTTGTTTTTCATGGCAGAGTATGCTAATATGGTCGTTGCTTCCATTGTGATTGCTACGTTGTTTTTAGGAGGTTATCAAGTTCCTTTCTTTACAACAGAAGAACTAAGAGCAAATCCTCAATACACCTTAACAGCAATGCTGGTTTTGGGGATATTGACATTCTTGATTTTGGGATTCCTCGTCTATAAAAGAGCAAAATACATTAGTGTTCATTTTCCTGAACCCTTGGGAAAAAAAGAATATTTTTTTATTTCATATGCTCTATTTGTTTTAGCAATTTTGTTTGTAATATTGATTCCTGTTGTATTGAATCTCGAATACAATGACTTAGCTTCTCAAATCATTGTGGCTGTGTTTCAATTAACTATGATCTTAGCAAAGGCTTCGATATTTTTGTGGTTGTATGTTCATGTTCGATGGACACTACCACGATTTCGTTATGATCAGCTAATGAACATGGGATGGAAGCTAATGCTTCCTATTTCTTTGCTAAACGTTATCATAACAGGAATTGTCATAGCTTTATAAAAAGTTGGAGGTGGTTATGGTAAAAGTAGTAAAAAGACCCGAAGTCAAAGGTCTACGACAGTTCTACTTAGTGGAGGTATTGATAGGACTATATACCACACTACGTCATGTGATTAGAAATTTGATTTATCCTGAAAAACTTCCTACAGTCATTTATCCTGAAAAACCCAAACCTATCCCAGCTGCTACCAGAGGACTTCATCGCTTAATGAAACGAGAAGATGGTTCACCTCGATGCACAGCTTGTATGCTATGTGCAACAAATTGTCCAGCATTTTGCATTCATATCAAAGCAGCTGAAAGCGATGATCCTTATATAGAAAAATATCCAGAAAGATTTGATATTGATCTTTTACGTTGTGTTTTTTGTGGTCTTTGTGTGGAAGCTTGTCCTCTTGATGCCATCCGGATGGACATGCCTATCATATCATTCACGGGTTATACAAGGCAAGACTTCATTCTCACAAAAGAAAAATTATTGGATCATGACAATAGTGATTTTCCTCATGCACCTAATTATAATCCTCCTAAACCTTTAGACATCACTCATGGACCACACCATAATGAGTTTTTATCGAGAATTAAGAAGTAAAAATCATTCAGTTAAAAAATTTATAAAAAATCTATATGATTTTTAAACAAGCAATGAAATTTACTTTATTTTTTTGAACTAGTGAAAATTTTAGTAGTATGTTTGAAATTCTCTTTTTCTCGTTTTTGAGTGTTGTATTGATTGTATCTTCATTTCTTGTAATCACCCGTGTTAATCCCATATCATCAGCTCTATATCTTGTGATTGTCTTTTTGGCTTTAGCCGGACTTTATGGTATGTTATCAGCAGGTTTCATCGCCGCCATTCAGATTTTGGTATATGCTGGGGGGATCTTGGTTTTGATTATCTTTGTAATCATGATTATGAACCTTACGATGCAGGATTTGTTACCATTAAAAACTGATTATCTACTTTTAATATCTTTAAGTCTTGTGATTTTAGGTGGTTCATTGATTCCTATTGTTTTAGCCTTTTCGAATTTCTTTCATTTACGCACAAAGGAAATCTCTGATGGATTTGGAAGCATCAAAGAAGTAGCATCCATTTTGTTCACAAAATTTATTTTTCCCTTTGAAATGTTATCTATTCTTTTATTGACTGCCATAATTGGAGCTCTGGTAATAGCCAAAAGAAAGTTATAACGGAGGAAGATGTGGTAACACCTTTTCATTATATCATAGTCTCCCTCATTGTTTTTTCGATTGGTATCTTAGGAGTTCTTTTGAGGAAAAATATTTTTATCATTCTGATGTCGGTTGAACTTTTATTGAATTCAGCAAATTTGGCATTAATTGCTTTCTCAAGAATGAATGCTGATCTTACAGGGCAAATATTTGTCTTATTCATGATAGCGATAGCAGCTGCTGAAGTTAGTGTAGGGCTTGCCTTGGTGATTGCTCTATATCGTCACAAAGAAGAAATCAATATCGATATATTATCAAAACTAAAAGGATGAAGGAATCAAGATTATGACAGAACTAAACATAATAGAATATTCATTGTTGGGTTGGATTTTATTACCTCCTTTATTGGGTTCATTGATAAATGGCATATTACACATATCAAACATTCATAAAGAAGAAAAACCAAAAACCCTTAGTTCACTAATTGCGATAGTTGCATCAGGTTTGACGTTTATTTTGAGTGTTTTTGCCTTTTTTGAGCTCATCAAGCATCCTGAGGGCTCAATCCTAAAACACAAATTGTGGGATTGGATTTTTGCGGGTGATTACCAAATCTCATTTTCTTTACAATTTGATGCATTAACTGCAGTGATGTTATTATTCATTACCTTCGTTGCAACCGTCATTCACATCTATTCTGTTGGATACATGCATGAGGATGAAGGATTCATTAAGTATTTTTCTTATTTGAATTTGTTTTTATTTTCAATGCTTACTTTAGTTCTCGGTGATAACTTAGTTGTTTTGTTTATTGGATGGGAGGGGGTTGGACTTTGTTCTTATTTATTGATTTCTTTTTGGTACTCGGATGAAGAAAAAGCTGAAGCAGGGAAGAAAGCCTTCATCACAAACCGGATCGGAGATGCAGGTTATTTAGTAGGAGTCTTTATTTTATATAACGTAGTTGGAACCGTAACCTTCACGGAACTTCTTCAGAAAAAAGAAATTTTGTCTTCAATCGCTACTCTTGTGGGTATAGCGTTATTCATTGGTGCAACAGGAAAATCTGCTCAAATTCCTTTGTATGTTTGGTTGCCTGATGCTATGGCCGGTCCTACTCCTGTGTCTGCATTAATCCATGCTGCAACTATGGTTACAGCTGGGGTTTATTTAGTTGCCAGAATGAGTTTTCTTTATGAATTGTCTCCATTAGCATCTACTGTTGTTGCAACAACAGGAATACTCACAGCATTATTTTCTGCCACCATTGCCATCGCTCAGTATGACATCAAAAAGATATTAGCTTATTCCACGGTTTCACAATTAGGATTTATGTTTTTGGGAGTAGGAGTAGGTGCACATAATGCAGGTATCTTTCATGTAATGACTCATGCATTTTTTAAAGCTTTATTGTTTTTGGGAGCTGGATCAGTAATTCATGCACTACATCATGAACAAGACATTCGCAAAATGGGGGGACTATTGAAAAAAATACCCATAACTGGTTGGACCTTTCTGATTGCATGGCTGGCAATTGCAGGTATTCCTCCACTATCGGGATTTTTCAGTAAAGACGAAATCCTTTGGAAAGCCATTTCCATTGAAAATCCTCTCGTTCCTTGGCTTCCGAATTTTTATTTTACAATTGGGATTATCACAGCTTTCTTGACAGCCTTTTATATGACTCGCTTAGTAGTTTTTACCTTTTTTGGAGAATATAGAGGTAGCAAGCCACACTTTCACCCACATCGCGAAGAGCATGAACATAAGCACGACCACGAAATCAAAGAATATCCCATCATGTATATACCCCTAATTGTGTTAGCTTTTTTTTCTGTGATTGCTGGCTTTTTGGGAGTTCCTCATGCTTTGGGTGGGCACAATTATATCGAAGAATTTTTATCTCCAGTAGTGGTTATTAAACAAGGACATCATGTTCCACATGAATGGGAAATCCCTTTGATGATTCTTTCTGTTTTGGTGGCAGTTGTTGGAATTTTATTCGCATTCTATGTATTTCTCTGGAAGGAAAAAGTTTCAGAAGCTTTTGTTCATAGATTCCCACAAATTCGATATTTTCTTAATAATAAATATTTCGTTGATGAGATTTACGAAGCTCTTATTTTAAAGCCCATAAGGGGTTTTGCTAATTTTGTTTCTTTTAGAACTGTTGATATGCTCATCATTGATGGTTTTGTAAATAATGTGGGAAATGTAATTTATAGTTTAGGAAGATTTTTGAAGATTCTTCATAATGGTAAAGTTCAAACTTACGTAGTGCTTATGTATTTGGGTTTTGTCCTTTTGTTGTATTTATTATTAATACAGAATTGATACGAGGTGAGTTGTGATAACATTACTGATCCTCATACCCATCTTGAGCATTCCTTTTTTGTTGGTATTTAAAGATAGAAAAGCATTAGGGGTGATAAGCTTTGGGTTTGCTTTAGCAAACTTTTTCGTATCTGTTTATCTACTTCAGCAATTCGATTTTCAAAAAACAGAATTTCAGTTCGTTGAAAGTGTTTTATTAGTTCCGAATTTTAGTTTTTATTACAAAGTGGGTATTGATTCCATCTCCCTTTGGATGGTTTTATTGACCACTTTTTTATTTCCCTTAGTGATTACAGGGGCTTATGATAGTATAAAAGATAAATTTCAAGGTTACTATATTTCTTTGATGATTTTAGAATCATCCATTATAGGGGCTTTCGTTTCTTTGGATTTATTTTTGTTTTATATCTTTTGGGAGTTGATGCTCATTCCGATGTTTTTTATCATTGGGTTATGGGGTGGTAAAGATCGCATTTATGCTACGGTAAAATTTGTGCTTTTTACCATGGTAGGTTCACTTTTGATGTTGATTGGTATCATTTATTTTATTGTAGCTTACAATACCTTTGATTACGAAAAACTTTTACAAATCAAACTTAGTTTTACAGAGCAAGCTTATTTGTTTTGGTTATTCGCTGCTGCGTTTTTGATTAAAGTTCCTGTAGCCCCCGTTCATACATGGTTACCGGATGCTCACACAGAAGCACCAGCAGGTGGTTCTGTCATACTTGCAGGGATTTTACTAAAGCTTGGCACTTTTGGTCTCATACGATACAATCTACCACTCTTTCCCGAAGCATCTCTTTATTTTGCAAATTTATTGGCTATCATAGCGGTCATTGGTATCGTTCATGGTGCCTTTGCCGCTGCGGTTCAACCTGATATCAAGCGGTTGATTGCTTATTCTTCTGTTTCTCACATGGGGTTTATTGTTTTGGGGATCTTTTCTTTCACAGTAAGTGGTATTCAAGGAAGTATCCTTCAAATGATTAATCATGCATTATCCACGGGAGCTTTGTTTTTTCTTGTGGGTATGATTTATGAACATACCCATACAAGGTTCATTGCTGATTATGGTGGTGCTGCTAAGTGGATACCCTTATATGCAGTTTTTTTTATGATATCTACTCTTTCATCGGTGGGGCTACCTGGACTTAATGGTTTTGTGGGAGAATTTACTATTCTGGTTTCTTCTTACAAAGTTTATCCTGTTTTAACAATTGTTGCTGTGAGTGGTGTTGTTTTGGGAGCATGGTATCTTTTGAAGGCTTATGGAAAAGTATTTTACGGTGAATCACGGAATGAAGAAGTAAAAAAACATTTAAAAGACATGAACTTAAGAGAAATGCTTACGTTAATTCCTATGGTAATTTTGATGTTTTATTTAGGACTTTTTCCGAAGCCATTTTTCCAATCGATTGAAGCATCTGTTAAACAACACTTAGAACATCTACAAAAAGTGAATAAGGAGTAACCATATGTCAAATGAATTCATTTATCTACTTCCCTTGTGGATTATAGTGTTTGGTTCACTTTTGATTCTTCTTATCGAAATGTTTTTTCATGAAAATGGAAGAAAAATTATCCCTTCGTTTTCTGTTTTGATCCTACTTACGGCAATAGTGATTGAGGTTTATAATTATATCCAACATAAAAAATTTTCTGTTGAGATTTTACTATTCCATGAAACAGCAAAAATTGCTATTTCAACCCATATCTTTATTTTGGGTTCACTATTCTCGGGTTTACTTACGGTTTTATTTTCAGAGCAGTATCTTAAAGAACAAAGAGCATCTACTGGGGAGTATTATGCCATTGTTTTAGTAGTTGTATCGGGGATGATCAATCTCATTGTTGCTGATGAATTTTTGACATTTTTCGTTGGATTGGAGTTGATGTCTATCGGTGGTTATATCTTGACCGCTTATATCAGAACCAAAGAAATTTCCATTGAAGCAGCCATAAAATATTATTTGCCAGGTGTATTTTCAACTGGTTTTATTTTAATGGGAATAGCTTTTGTATATGGTATTTCTGGAACAACATTTTTTGAACACATCAAATTTCAACTTCCACAAAAATCCCATTCCATATATTTGTTTTTAATTGGAATTGTTTTTATTCTGATAGGTTTGTCCTTCAAGATTGCTTTAGTGCCATTCCATGCCTATGCACCCGATGTTTATGAAGGAGCTTCTGCCCCTATCAGTGCCTTTCTTTCTACTGGTATTAAAATTGCAGCTTTTGCTAGCATGATTAGAATATTAGGAGAATCATTTCTGATGGAAGGCGATTGGAATCAAATACTTCCTTTGTTATCATTAGCTACCATGATTGTGGGGAATGTATTGGCTTTTAACCAAGAGAATGTAAAAAGAATGCTCGCATACTCCAGCATTGCTCACGCTGGTTATGTTTTGTTGGCAATTATTACCCTTCAAAAAGCAAATCTGAGTGATATCTATTTTTCTGTGGGTTTTTATTTATTTGCTTATACTTTCATGACTGCTGGTTCCTTTGGACTTTTAGGATACTTATCCAGAAAAGAAGAGAAATACACGAACATACAAGATTTCACCGGGTTTGCCAAAGATCACCCTTGGTTGTCTATAGCCATGGCAGTTTTTATGTTTTCATTGATTGGTTTTCCACCAACAGCGGGTTTTTTTGGAAAATACTACGTTTTTCGATTAGCTCTTCAGGAAGGTTATATCTTTTTAGTGGTTGTAGGAATCATCAATAGTTTTCTTTCTGCTTATTATTACCTTCGAGTTGTTGTCTATATGTTTATGAAAAAAGAAGAATCAATTGAATTAAATCCGATGCTTCCGACATTGAAATGGGGAGTGGCTTTAAGCGTGATTGGAACCGTGGTTTTAGGATTTGTCCCATTTTTTTACTGAGTCATGAAGCCATATGAATTGAGCTTCCCTATCAAACTGAAAATCTTTTTACAAAGAATTTTGGGGAATATTGCCTTTTTAATCTATGGTGTTGTAATTCTAATTCTTATCAAATTTGTCTATAAATATAAGGTCCTTAATCACAAACAACATAAAGAATTTTTCCAAAGTCTATTTAAAGAAAAACAAAGGATTTTGATTTGCTCTAATCATTTGACTATGATTGATTCTGTTATTTTACAATATGCTTTTGGAGACTATTGGACATATTTATTTCTATTCCGAAGGTTTCCTTGGAATGTTCCAGCAAGGGAGGTCTTTTTTCGAAATTTTTGGATCAACTTATTTCTTTTTCTTTCAAAGTGCATTCCCTTGGATCGTAAAGGATCCCCAGAACATCATGAATTAATTCTAAATCAGACAAAATATATTCTTTCTCAATATGAACCGTTCATTATTTTCCCAGAAGGAGGAAGAAGCCGAAAAGGTAGATTTGACATAGAAAACATAACATACGGAGTAGGAAGAATCCTTCTGGATTTGCCGGGAACAAAAGTCTTATGCGTTTATCTACGTGGAGATAAACAGGAACACTTCACTAATTTTCCTCCAAAAGGATCTGTGTTTTATTTATCTTATAGATTGATTGAACCAAAAACCAGTTCAGAAAAAAGATTAGTTGCAGAAAAAGAATTAGCTATGCAGGTTGGTCAGGTAATCAAAGAACTCGAAGATGAATATTTTGAGAACTACAAGAACATAATAACTAATAAAGTTCATCAACATTCCACTGCTAAAACCTAATTCATAAATTATTCAAAAATAAAGTCATGAATCAAGTTTGGAAATTAGGATTTGTAAGTTTTTTCACAGACATTAGCACAGAAATGGTCTTTCCTTTTATTGGGATTTATCTTTCTTTGATAGGAACTCTTCCCGTTGTAATTGGATTTATTGAAGGTTTAGCAGAAAGTTTTTCTTTTGGTTTTCGGATTATTTCAGGTTTTCTCTCTGATTATACAAAAAAAAGGAAACTACTTTTGGTTTTAGGGTATGGTTTTTCTATTATAGGGAAAATCCTTTGGTTATTTCAAAGTCAAATTATTTTTAGCATGGGTCGATTATTTGAACGATTTGGAAAGGGTATTCGAAATTCTCCCCGTGATGCACTGATTTCAGAATCTATTTCTGATGAAAATCGAGGTAGAGCTTTCGGAATTCATCGCTTTTTGGATACATTAGGAGCATTCATAGGTGTTCTTATCGCATATTTTGTTTTGACGTTTTTTTTCCATGAAACAAACGATAATGCCAAAAAAGAAGTCATCCAAGCTTTATTTATTTTTAGTTTGATACCTGCTGTTTTGGGTTTTTTAATTTTATTTTCTATCAAAGAAAAAATTCAAAAATCCAACCAACATTCTTTTTTTGATTTCATTAAGCAGAGCTTTTCATATATAAAAACGCAAAAAAAAATAAAACTCTTTTTAATAGTTAATTTTCTTTTTGCTTTGGGTAATTCTTCAGATCAATTTCTCTTCATCAAGGCTCATCATTTGTCAATACAGTTAAATGAAATTTTGTTGGGATATTTGGTCTTTAATCTTAGCTATGGATTTCTTGCTTATCCAGCTGGCAAACTCTCCGACAAAATCCAAAGAAAATATGTAATCGCTCTTGGATACGGTATATTTTCAATAACTTATTTTTTTATCTCCAAAATCCAATCCAAAGAAGAGTTTTTCATTAGCATGTTCTTTTATGGTGTCTACAAGGGGTTAACGGAGGGTGTTGAAAAAGCATATTTAACGGATATAGCTGGAGACTGGAAAGCAAGCGTTTTGGGTTATCAATCTTTTCTTTATGGTGTAGGACTTTTCTTTGCTTCTTTGATAGGAGGAATCTTTTGGAATTATGTTTCTTTAGATTGGGTTTTTCTTTTTGGGAGTGTAATGGCGTTGGTTTCTTTAGCTTTAGTGTTGATTTTGATTTGAGTAGAGTTCTACGTATCTTTTTTCGATAAACTTCACAATCTCTGGGAGAGTTTCGTTTTGTAGTTCTTCGTTAATCAATTGAGCGCCTTCACAAAGCAGATGAACCTGATCAGAAAATAAATTTTCGTCCAAAAACTGATTCTTGAGATAATATATTTTTGCATGGGGATAATCTTTAAGGAACGCTTCAAACTCTTGATAAAATTTTTTTAAATACTTTCCGTTTTGGAAATACTTAGGAAACGGAGCGGTAAGGTATATATACAAAATTTGATTTTGATTAAGAAACTCAAGGAATTCTTTTGTATATGAAAAATCCATTGGTGGTTCAGAATTTGCAACATTGATTTGACGTTCTTTCATGATTTGGACCTGAGCCTGCCATTGTAATATTTTGTCTTTGGATATTCGGTCAGAGATATTGTAAAACCCATGATGTTTTTCGATGTTTCTTTTCATGATCAGGTTATCTTGTAGTCCTGACTTTGGTGGTTGGCATTCGGTTTCATAGATTCGATTACAGCTACAGTTAGGAGTTCCATACTCATTCTTTTGAAAAAGATAAGTCTCAAGCTTAAATAGATTCAAAATTGCATCACGATATTTAAAAGTGTGATAGTTTAACGGTATGCTTTGAGACACAATAAAAAACCACTCAGGTCCTCGATAAATTTCTGAGATTTCCCACGTGCTGAATAAAAACAAAAATCGATGGGAAAAAAACTCCCACCAAAACTCTTCGTTATATTTTGGTTGTGGACTCATGAATTCTTGCTTGAGGTTTAAGACTCGCTTTATCGTCCTTACGTAGATATATTCTTTCAAAGGCATATCAGGATAAACAAAATTCACCAAACGTTGATCGACCAAAGGATTCCCTTTACCACTATGGACTAAAGTTGGAGAACCCGCAAAGATGACAGCTTTTGGTTTTTTATTGTAATGTAGATATTTTTTCATAAAGTATTTATAATACCTTGTGCCCATGGCGGGCAAAGAGAAATTATAAATATTACGGAAATTCGATGGATTAAATGACATGCTTCTTGAATCACCCAAGATTATGATGTCGTATTCGTTTTTCCCTCTTTCGATTTTTTCACGAATATAAGTGATAAGAAACTTTTCTGGTTTTTCAAAATAGTAAACTGGAAAAACTCTCACAAGAATTTCGATCAAAACAATGAAAACAACAAACCAAAAGAATAACTTTTTAAAAGGCGAAGTAAATGACATCTTTTCCAAAAACCCCATTGAGGATAATAGTGAAATAGAGAAATATAAAAACGATTAGTTGAAATCGAAGTTTTTTTTCAAAAATCCATTCCGGGTTGTTGGTTTTCCAACGAAAATAATCCAATATCAAAACTGGAAGAATTATTTTTAAAATCTCCCATAAGTAGGTTCCAAAATCAGGAAGTTGATTGTGTTTTTCCCAAATATCCCAATTAGTAAAAAAATCAGAATATAGTATCCAAGAGTGTTGAAAATCATACGCTCGAAAAGAGATTGCTGCAAATCCAAAAAATATAAAAGTAATCAAAATAGAAAGAAAGGTTTTTATGAAATCTGGGAGGAAACGTATGACCTTTATATTCGAAACTTTTTCCTTCCAATGTTTGCGATAATATACATAAAATATTGCATAAAGACCATTCATGAGTCCCCAGTTAATGTAGGTCCAGTTTGCACCATGCCATAATCCTGAAATAAAAAATACAATCATAATATTCCGATACTGATACCACTCTCCTAAGCGATTCCCACCAAGGGGTATATAAACATAATCCGTAAACCAGCGGTTCAAAGTGATGTGCCAACGGTTATAGAGCTCAATGGGGTTTCGGGAATACTCAGGGCAGTTAAAATTTTCACTGAGTTCAAAACCCAAAAGTTTTGCTGAACCCTTTGCGATATTCGAATATCCGGCAAAATCACAATAAACTTGAAAGGCAAATGCCATCCCTCCTAATAGAATATGGGCACTACCATTCCCTTTTGCCAGTTCAGGATTGTTAAAATACAAAAAAGAGTTATCCAAAAATACCTTATTGACTTGAGCACTCAAATGATCCGCAACGCCAACTTTCAGAAAATATCCATATAGCAAATACCAAATCCCTTTCATGATTTGATCAAAAGGGACACTCCTTTTGTTTCTGATTTGAGGTAGAAGATCCTGAGCTCTCTCAATAGGTCCAGCAACGAGTTGGGGAAAAAAACAAACAAACAAAGAAAAATGAATGAAATCCTTTTCGGGTTTAATGATCTTTCGATAAACATCAATTGTGTAGGACATGGTTTGGAAAGTATAAAAGCTAATCCCTACTGGCAAAATCACATTGAGTAAAAGTTTATTCTTTTCGACGAGAAAAATGTCTAATCTCGTTAAGTTATAAAGAGTATTCAAAATCTCAACAAAGTTTGTGATGAAGAAATTAAAGTATTTGAATGTAAATAAAATCAATAAATTTCCAAAAATGGAAATAGATAATAGTAGTTTTCTTTTTTTTGGATCTTCTGTTTTACCTAAAAGATTTGATACAGAATAATCCAATAATGTGCTAATAAAAATCAAGCTTAAATAGATCCAATCCCACCAACCATAGAAGAAATACGAGGCTACCAACAAAAATAGGTTCTGCCAGCGAACATTAGATTTCACAAATAGCAAAGTCCAATAAACAATAAGAACAAATACAAAAAAATAAAGATACGTATTAGAGTTAAAAATCATTGATGAAACAACGAAATTTCAATCAAGCAAAAGGTCAAGATAAAGATAAATCAGAGTGTTGAAATCCAAAAGCTAAGCAGCAAATTGTAAAGATGGCTCTCCAGTAGGTTTTATGAGTTGTATATAAACAAAAAAATGTATAATCTCCGAAGGTCTGACATTAATTCTATAAGCACTAACTCTTATAAAATCATAAACGATGTCTTGTATTTCTATTTTTTTCAAAATCAAATCTTTTTGAATCATATTCCTTAAGGTCAAAAAGTTGATTAGGTCTTTGGGGTTATTTTCTAAATGGTAATTCCATAAAAACCAATTATTCCAAAGGAATTCATCAAATTGAGAACGTCGTATCAATTCATCCACGAATTTCCATTCCCAATTCCTCATACCTATGAGAAGTTTCATACTATCCTCCCTATAACGTTATATCGCTATTTTTAAAGTATGTTTTAAAAAGATTTGATTGGAAAGATAAAAAAAAAAGATTGAATTATGTATGCTCGAAGATTATGAATTCCCGCCCATTGAAAATGCGATTGAAGAGCTAAAACAAGGAAAGATGATCATTCTCGTTGACTCAGAGGATCGAGAGAATGAAGGGGATCTCGTTGTTGCGGGGGAGTTTGCTACACCAGAAGTGATCAACTTTATGGCAACTTACGGAAGAGGTTTGATCTGTGTTCCAATGGAAAGTGAAAGGATCAAAAAACTACAATTAGAACGAATGGTAAAACAAAACAATGACATATATCGCACAGCTTTTACTGTTTCTGTTGATGCAGCGAAAGGAATTACAACAGGGATTTCTGCTTATGATCGAGCAAGAACCGTACAAGTTCTCATCGATGATAATGCAAAACCAGAGGATTTAGTCAAACCCGGGCATATTTTTCCCTTAGAGGCGGTTCCTGGAGGAGTCATACGAAGAGCTGGACACACAGAAGCATCAGTTGACTTATGCAAACTTGCGGGCTTGAAACCTGTTGCTGTGATCTGCGAAATCATGAATGATGATGGAACCATGGCAAGGCTTCCTCAACTCATTACTTTTGCAAAAAAGCATAACTTAAATATTTATAAGATTGAGGATTTAATACGTCTCCGCTTAAAGACTGATACGTTGATTCATTTAGAAGTTTCAGCAAAGTTACCTACTGACTACGGGGAATTCCAAATCTATGCTTTTTCAACCACAATTGACGATAAAATTCATTTAGCTTTGGTCATGGGGAATGTTAAAAATCAAAGCAATGTTTTAGTTCGAGTTCATAGTGAGTGTCTTACTGGGGATATCTTTCACTCAAGAAGATGTGATTGTGGACAACAACTACATGCAGCATTAACATTGATTTCTAAAGAAAAAAGAGGAGTTTTGGTATACATGAGGCAAGAGGGTAGAGGTATTGGTTTAATCAACAAACTCAAAGCATATCGATTACAAGATGAAGGATATGATACTGTCGAAGCCAATGAACGATTAGGTTTTAAACCGGATTTGCGGGATTATGGCATTGGAGCTCAAATCCTACGTCACTTTGGATTATCTACCATACGACTCATGACAAATAATCCAAGAAAAATCATTGGTTTGGAAGGACATGGATTAAAAATCGTAGAAAGGGTTCCACTGATTATCCCACCAGAAGAAGAAAACCGATTTTATTTAGAAACAAAAAAACTGAAATTAGGACATTTGTTGGATTTATGACATGTCATCGCAAAAATATCAAACTCAAGGTTCCATTGCTGTGATTGATTTCGGTGGGCAATACGCCCATTTGATCGCCTCAAAGATTCGACGTTTAGGTGCTTATAGTGAAATTTTCCTTCCAGAAAATTTTTTTGAATACTTCAGACCCGATGTTCACAAAGGAATCATTCTTTCAGGAGGACCAGAATCTGTTTATGATGATCATTCTCCTAAGATTGATAACAAGATTTTTGAACTCAATATTCCCATTCTTGGAATTTGCTATGGTCATCAATACATGATGCACAACTTGGGGGGAGAAGTTCAAAGAGCTCAATACAAAGAATATGGTAAAGCAGAACTTAAACAAGTATCAAAAGAAACCAAAATCTTAAAAAATGTTTCTGAAAATTCGTTGGTTTGGATGAGCCATAGCGATGAGGTGATAAAAATCCCTGAGGGTTTTCATTTAACTGCTTCTACGACAAATTGTAGATTTGCCGTTGTTGAGGATTTGGTTCGAAATCGATTTGGCGTTCAATTCCATCCTGAAGTCAGCCACACCATCGAAGGAAAACAAATCTTAAAAAACTTCATTCAAATCTGTGGGCTAGAGGGCACATGGGATTTGAAGTTGTATTTAGAACATCTCATAGAATATTTAAAAGAATTTATCAATGATAAAAACGTTTTTTTCTTTGTCTCAGGTGGGGTGGATTCTACTGTTGCCTTTAGTATTTTATACAAAATTCTTGATAAGCACAAAATTCACGGAGTCATGATCGATACAGGCTTTCTTCGCAAAAATGAGACCAAAAAGGTTCTTCAAAACCTAAAGACCTTGGGAATCGAAATTAAAATCGAAAACTATGAAGCTCTTTTTTTAGAAAGACTCAAAGAAGTTGTGGATCCGGAAATAAAACGAAAAATCATTGGGGATTTATTCATTGAAATTCAAAATCAAATCCTTCAAAAACTAAACATAGAAAACGAACCTTGGCTTCTTGGGCAAGGAACCATTTATCCTGATACAATAGAATCAGGTATGACAAAACATAGCCATAAAATCAAAACCCATCATAATCGTGTCCCCATCATCCAAGAATTGATAAAACAAAACAAAGTCATTGAGCCACTAAAAGAACTCTACAAAGATGAAGTTCGGGAGATAGGTTTAATGTTGAATCTACCAAAAGAGTTGGTTTTCAAACAACCTTTTCCGGGTCCAGGATTAGCTGTCCGATGTCTTTGTAATGATACTTATCATGGACAAATTGAAAACATCACAAAAGAATTAGATAATTCAATACAAATTCAGCTCAATGAATTAAAAGCAGAAGTTTTTCTTTTACCCATAAAAAGTGTTGGTGTTCAAGGAGATCAAAGAAGTTATCGTCAACCGGCTTTTCTGTGGATTCATGATGAAGATTTCTTTCGAAAAAATTTTCGTTGGCAGATTCTTTTGGATCTTACTACTAATATTATTAACACCGAAGGACGTTGTAATCGATTGTTGCTTTATATTCCCGATTTTGATAATAAGCATACTTACGACTTCATTTTAGCAAAAAAGAAATTCCTTACAAAAGATAGAATAGACTTGCTAAGAGAATTGGATGAACTCGTAAATGATTTTGTTCAAAAGAGAAATCTTTTATTTGAGATATGGCAATTCCCGGTGGTTTTGATTCCCATTGAGAATCAAGAAAAAAAAGAATCCGTTGTTTTGCGCCCTGTTGTTTCTTTGGATGCCATGACGGCTTCTGTTTATGAAATGAAGCCTGATATTTTTTTGGAGCTTTCAGAAAGAATCTACAAAACGAAATTAGTTTCTCATGTGTTTTATGATCTCACTTCAAAACCTCCAGGAACAATCGAATGGGAATAATTTACTTAATGACTGATTATGGCATTCAGGATCCATACGTAGGGATATTGAAAAGTCGTGTGGGTGTAGTTAACCCCAAAGCACTTCTTGTGGATTTGAGTCATTCGTTAAGGCAGTATGATGTTTCTTTTGCAAGCTGGTTTTTGTATCTTTCCTACGTGAGTTTGGAGTCTCCCTCATTTGTTTGCGCTGTTGTAGATCCAGGTGTTGGAACTGAAAGAAAACCCATCATTGTAAGAATACAAAAACGATATTTTGTTTTACCAGACAATGGATTAATCACTCTGATTTACGAAGAAAACAAAGAAAAATCAGAAGTTTTTGAAATTGAACCAAAAAAATTAGAAAAACTTTATAAAAATTTTTTACAAAAAAAGAAGATCCAACTTCAATACGAATTAAGCACAACCTTTCATGGAAGGGACCTTTTTGCTCCTGCAGTTGGATTTTTATCGTACGATGTAAAACTAAGAAAAAAATTCACAAAGAGTTGTGAAAGCATATATACCCTCAAAGATATCATTCATCCCATCAAGATCGATCTTTCCCAAAAAGGAAACTACAAAGGAAAGTTCGTTTATTATGATCATTTTGGAAATTTATTTACGAATTTCAAAATTATTAACAAAAAAACTCAAAATCAAATCCAATTAAAGATTTTCGAACAAAAAAAAGAAATCATGCATTTAGAAAATTTATTTTCCACTTATGGAGAGAAAGAAAAAGATTCTTTTTTGTTTTATGTTGGTTCTTTTGGATTTTTGGAGGTAGCGATGAATCAAAATTCGGCTTTTTCAAAGTGGGGGAATTGGGATCAAATCAAAAACTTTGATTTAGAATTACGTGTTTTATAATGAATGAAAATCTCTTTGAATACGTTATGGCAGGAGACAACAAAAAAGTTATCGCAATTAGATGATCCTAAAAGAGAATCGTATTACTTAATAAAAAATTTTTTCTCTTTGGATGAGAGGGATTTTCTCTTACCAACTACAATTGATGTCAGTTTACAGAGTTTAAAAGAATTTTACCACAAAGTAGAATTACGAAAGAGAAATTATCCCTTTGCCTATCTTTTTCGGAAAAAAGAATTTTTTTCCTTGGAGTTTTATGTGGATGAGCAGGTTTTGATCCCTCGTCCTGAAACCGAATTACTTGTAGAATTTTTTTTAAACGAAGTTAAACAATCAAAAGAAAAAATCCTTTGTTTGGATATAGGAACTGGCTCAGGTTGTATCGCCATCAGCGCCATCAAACACACAAACGAACAAGTTTGTTTCATAGGGATTGATATTTCAAAATCAGCATTAAAAGTTGCTAAGAAAAACAAAGAAGCTCTATTAACAAATAAAGAAAAAAAACGCCTCAAGCTCATGCGAATGGATTTTTTGACGGAACATCAAAAACTTTCAAAGTTTTCTTTTGATTATATCTTATCTAATCCTCCATATGTCTTGAAAGAAGAAGTAGAATACATGAATAAAGAAACTTTTTACGAACCCGAAGTAGCTCTTTTTGTGGAAAATCCTATTTGGTTTTATCAGATTTTTTTCAAGAATTCCCTTTTGCTTTTAAAAGAAAAAGGAAAAGTCTTCTTAGAAACTTCTCCTTCTTTGATTTCTATTCAAATAGAAATCTTGCGTGCGTTCCCTCAAGTTGAATGGGAAATAAAAAAAGACTACCAACAACAAGAACGTTTTTTGTTCATAAAGAAATTTTAGGAGTTTTGAGGGTTTCTTGAACATGCTTTGGTAGTATGAAGCTTCCTTTGTGGATTTCTGGGGTGTAGTATTGCAGATTCCATGATTCTATATTTTCCTCTCTCCAGCGTTGTTCTAAATTTTCAAAGGGAGTATATTTCTTTGAGAAAAAAGTAAAACCGATGAAACCACCAGGATATGTGGGAACTAAGGTGTTGTAATAATAGGCAATAGGGAAATATTTTCTTCCAAAACTGAGTAGTTGCAAGATGATGTCTGTGAACATTAACATATGTTCTGCTTGGTTGATCAAAATCCCATCTTCTTTTAGAGCTTCAAAACAAAGGCGAATGAACTCTTCTTTGAACAAAACTTCTGCTGGTCCAACAGGATCACTTGAGTCAACGATAATGACATTGTATTCGTTTTTGTGTTTTTTTACCCATTCAAAACCATCTTCAAAGACTAATTTGACTTTGGGATGTTCTAGTTGATGAGACATAGTAGGAAGGTATTTTTTTGAAACTTCTACAACTTTTTGATCAATTTCACACATGGTCACTTTTTCTAAGACTTTGTGTTTTACGATTTCTCTTACAGTACCACCATCACCACCACCAATCACTAGCACGTTTCTAGGTTCCTTATGAGCAAACATGGGAACATGGGCAATCATTTCGTGATAGCCAAATTCATCTTTTTCGGTGCACATAATTACGTCATCAAGTGTGAGCATTCTTCCAAAGCCTGTGGTTTCATAGACAGCTATTTGTTGAAATGGACTTTGTTCTTCATGAAGTTTTCTTGTGATGGAAACTTGTGTTTTTATATGTTGTGCCATGTTTAATTTTTCCACAAACCATTCTGACATAACCAACCTCAACCTCGAAAAGTAGATTTCTGAACAGAAAAATGTAAAGACAATAGAGGTAAAGATAAAAACTTTGATGTTATGGAAGATCGCCCTTTTAAAGTTTTAGGGATTCAGCAAATAGCAATTGGTGGAACAAGCAAAGAAAAACTCAAGGAATTCTGGGTAGATATTATGGGACTGGAGAAAGTTGGAACATTTCGCAGTGAAAAGGAAAATGTCGATGAGGACATACTTCGGATCGGAAAAGGACCTTTCTCTGTGGAAATCGACATCATGGAGCCAATCGATCCGGAAAAATCCCCGAAGGTCCACATCCCACCTTTAAATCACATTGGATTATGGGTTGATGATATTGAAAAAGCTGTTGATTGGTTAACAAAAAAAGGGGTTCGTTTCGCACCAGGAGGTATCCGAGTAGGAGCAAGTGGTCATAAAGTGGCATTCATCCATCCCAAAGCCAATGAAGAATTTCCCTATTCAGGAGAGGGAGTTTTGATTGAATTAGTACAAGCTCCTGAGGAAGTCATAAAAGCCTATCGTGAGTGAATATGGTAAAAATCAAGCCTTTTCGAGCTTACCTACCCAACCCAGATTTGGTTGAGTCTATAGTTTCACCTCCCTATGATGTAGTAGAGATAGACGAAATTAAAGAGATCATCAACCGAAAGGGAAAATACTCTTTCTTGAGGATCACTCGTTCAGAGGTGGATTTCGAAAAGATTGATCCATATGATGTAGAAGTTTATCATCAAGCAAAAAAAAACTTAGAAGAATTTATAAACCAAAACGTTTTTTTCCAAATTCAAGAAGAAACTTTTTTTATTTATCGTTTGCAATGGCAGGATGTGGATCAATCTGGCATTGTGGGACTTACTCATATTGACGACTATATGAATAACAAAATAAAAAAGCATGAACTAACTCGCCCAGATAAAGAAAAAGATCGCTTTGATCACATTGATATTTTAGGATTCAATTGCGAACCTGTTTTTTTTGCCTTTAAATCCGAAGAGTCCCAAAAACTCACTGAATTTCTCGGAAATCACACCCAAAAAGATCAAAATTTACTCTACGACGTAATTGATGATCAGGGAATAAGGCACAGAGTTTATATCGTAAATAAAAGAGAAGATCAACAATTAATTCGAGATGCGTTTCGAGAACTCTCATGTATCTACATAGCCGATGGACACCATAGAACAGCATCGACCGTCAATGTGGGGTTGAAAAGAAAACAAAACGATCCCAACTATCATCCTGAGAAGTCTTATAATTATTTTTTAAGTGTAACTTTTCCGTCTCATCAATTAAAAATACTACCTTATAATCGAGTTGTTACGGATTTGAATGGTTTGAGTGAAAATGTTTTTTTGGAAAAACTAAAAGAAAAGTTTCATGTTTTCGAAAAGAAACAACAACTTTCTTTGCATAGCTTCAATATGTTTCTTGAAGATCAATGGTATCATTTGAAACTAAAACCCGAGTTTTATCGAGAAAAAGAAATAGATAGATTGGATGTTAGTTATCTACAAGATTATGTATTAAAGCCACTTTTGGGGATTGATGATCCACGAACCTCAAAACGAATTCATTTCATTGGGGGTATCAAAGGAGAAGATGAATTAGAAAAATGGGTTCAAACAAAAAAAGGAAAGGTGGCTTTTTCACTTTATCCAACCCCAATTTCATCTTTATTTAAAATTGCTGACAATGAGGAAATCATGCCCCCGAAATCTACATGGTTTGAACCCAAACTAAAATCAGGCTTTTTTCTTTACGATATTGACGAAGATTTAAAAAAATAGTTGGAAATTTCAATAAAATTCACTATTATGGAAATGTCTTATGAATGTGAATAGAAACTATGATTACGTGGAAATCATGGATACGACTTTACGTGATGGAGAACAAATGGATGGGGTTTCTTATTCAACTTTTGAGAAGCTCCAAATAGCAAAATTCTTATTAGAAAAACTCCAAGTTGATCGTATAGAAATTGCAAGTGCTCGTGTCTCCAAAGGAGAGTTTGAAACTGTTAAAGAAATCTTTGATTGGGCAAAAACCAAAAATCTACAGGATCGCATTGAAATTTTGGGTTTTGTTGACTATAAATCCAGTGTTGATTGGATTGAAGAAGCTGGTGGAAGAGTCATTAATTTACTTACAAAAGGTTCAAAAAAACACTGCGAATACCAATTAGGAAAAACCCTTCAAGAACATTTAAAGGACATCGAAAAAACAATTCAATATGCTTATGATAGAAATTTTATTATCCATGTTTATTTAGAAGATTGGAGTGGTGGATATTTATATTCACGAGACTATGTGGAAGAAATGTTAAGGGCGTTAATTCAAATGCCCATCAGTCGATTTATGTTCCCGGATACTTTGGGTATTATGGAGCCTGATGAAGTTCGAGAAGGGATTGATTGGGCACTTCAGTTGTTCCCAAAGTTAGAAATTGATTTTCATGGTCATAATGATTACGATCTAGCCACTGCCAATTCCTTAGCCGCCATCAAAGCTGGTGCCAAGGGAATCCATGTAGCTGTCAATGGCATGGGTGAAAGAGCAGGTAATACTCCCTTAGAAGCTGTTGTCACTGCCATCCATGATAAGCTAAAAAAAAGAACTCGCATTAATGAAAAAGCCATCACTGATGCCTCACGCTTAGTGGAGACCTTCAGTCGTAAAAGAATCGCTCCTAATCATCCTATTGTGGGACAGGATGTTTACACTCAAACAGCAGGTATACATGCTGATGGGGATAAAAAATATAACTTATATGCCAATCCGATTTTACCCGAGAGATTTGGACGACAAAGGTATTATTCTTTAGGAAAACTGTCAGGTAGAGCTTCGATTTCAAATAATCTAAAAATGTTAGGGATTGAACTTTCACCAGAGAAAGAATTGATTTTACTCGAGAGAATCAAAGAACTTGGAGAGAAAAAGGCGACTGTCACAATAGATGATTTACCATTTCTTATTGAAGATTTATTTGGTGGAATTCAAGTTATTTATATTAAAGTGAAAGAATTAGAAATAGTCACAAAACTTCATGATAACCCTATTGCAAAGGTCCTTTTGAATTACTTAGAAAATGATTACTATGCCGAAGCCAGCGGTGATGGTGGTTATGATGCTTTCATGAATGCCATAAGAAAAATCTCCGAAATGAATCAAATGTCGATTGCAGAACTCACAGATTATGAAGTTCGTATTCCCCCGGGTGGAAGAACTGATGCTCTAGTTGAAACCGTGATCACATGGAGGAGTCCTTTTGATGGAACGATCTTTCGGACAGTAGGCGTCGACTCCGACCAGCTTCTTGCGGCTGTGAAAGCGACAGAAAAAATGCTAAACCGCCTGTATTTGATTTCGCAAAACCAAAAATCAATGAGTCCAATCAGTGAAGAGATAAAATTGTCATAATGATTTTTTCTTGAATCTAGGTATAGGAATTTCTAAGCTAAAAATCGTGTTTTTTGAAGCTGAACGATATTGAAGTAATTTTGTGTAAATGATGTCTACATCGAATGGTTCAAAACCAGACCTTAAAAAAAGAATGATACTTCGTAAACCCGCACCGAAGCCACCACCCAATGTATCCGCTTCCTTTTGATACAAGTGCAGTGTAGCTTCAAAAGGATTTTTGTTGGCATTGATGAGATCTTCTTTGATTTTGTTTAAATTATATTCAACCCTTTCTTTATCGATGACTGTAATAGGACAATTATTCAGAACATTTACAATGAAATATTCCACTTCATTTTTCTTCTGTATCTTCAGTGTAACTACGATCTTTTTATTGAATTTTTCTGACAAAGCAAAAGAATTTGTTTTATATTTTTCAATCAAATTTAGAATTGTGTTCGTCAAATCGATATTATCTAAACCATACTTTTTCAAAATATCGCTTTGACTAAACTCGATTGCTTCTTGTATATCTTCTTTGATTTTTTCTTGATCTTTGTCGGGATTTTCTTTTGTGATTCTTTGAAATAACATATTCTCTAAAATTGCCCATCGATTATTGGCTTTGTTGGCATTATTTATCAACTCACCAATAGACCAAAAAACTGCTTCTGCAAGCATATAGTAGTCAACATCTAAGTGGTCAGTAGGATTTTGGAAAATTTGAAAAATCAAATTTCTTAAATGGAGTTCACCATCAGGTATATAATCCTTCCCAACAAGAATTACTGTATCTTTTTTATAGATATCTTCTAATTTTATGTTTTGAGTCATTTTGATGATTATAATATTAATGAACTAAAGTTGCAAGTTCTTTTTTGACATGATAACAAAAGAAAAAAAGTAGTTTTAATGGTGAAAAATACAAAAAAAAACTTACTCATTCTTCTTTTAATTGTAGCTTTAGATTTTATCAGTTTTACATTGATATTCCCTTTGATGCCTGATTTATTGATCTTTTACTCGAATACTTTTGTTTATGACTCAGACATTAAAATCATCAACTTTTTCATATTTTTGAGTGGTTTTATTCCCACTAATGTTCATCATTTCATTCAAAACGAAAATTACGTAGTTGTTTTGATGGGTGGGTTTTTTAGTTCACTATTTTCTTTTCTGCAATTTCTTTTTTCTCCCTTATGGGGCAAATTTTCAGACCTGAAGGGTAGAAAGTTAGTGTTAACTTTATCAAGTTTGGGTATGGCAATTTCGTATTTGATTTGGTTTTTTTCGAATAGTATATCATTCTTTTTGGTATCAAGGATTTTAGCCGGAGTCATGGCTGGAAATTTGAGTGTTGCTACAGTTGCGATTTCCGATTTGGCCAATCATCAAAATAAAACCTTCTATATGGGACTTTTGGGGATGGCAATGGGGATTGGCTTCATCTTAGGTCCTCTTTTAGGCGGTGCCCTGTATTACTTAGGGAAACACATCTTTCAATTGGAAGGAGCTCATCCCTTTGCGGTTTGCGCTCTTGGTGCTTTTTTGTTATCAATGTTAAGTGTCATTTTGAATATCTTTTTTTTTGAAGAAACTAAAAGTTCATTAAAAATAACTCAGGAAAGTCAAATTTTCCTTACTCAACAAAAAATGAAAAATAAATTAATTCGCTATCTAATCTTTTTGAACTTCATTTACATGCTAATTTTTACTTCATTTGAATTCACCTTCACTTTTTTTTACAAGTTTTACTTTCACTTTTCACCTGAAACAATCGGGCTAATATTTTTTTACTTGGGATTTCTTTTAGCTTTCAGTCAAGGTTGGATTACAAAAAAGATCTCAGGTAAATTCTCAGAAAAAGAATTATTAGTATTAGGTATTTTTATGTTGTCGGTTTCATTTCTGTTCTTGTTTTTTAGTGTTTCCAATGTCTATTTTTCTTTAATAGCACTTATTCCTTTGGCTATTGGGAATGCCTTTTTTCAACCCTCAATAGCGAGCTATGTTAGTCAACTCGCTCAAATGGAAAAGAAAGGATTAACTATAGGAATTTTGCGTTCCACAAATTCATTATCAAGGGTTTTTGGTCCACTAATTGGTGGTTTTCTATTTTGGATTTTCGGTTCAAAAATTTACATAATTTTCTCATTACTAATGGTCTTTTTATTATTGATTTTGCTTTGGACAAAAAAAGTTTTCAAAATAAATTGACATTATATTATAGAAATGATGGACTTAGGAAAACTTTTTTTTACAATAGGCATAATTTTCATAGTTTTAGGCTTACTATTTAGCTTGTTAAACAATGAGAGTTTTCCTTTCAGATTTTTGGGAAATCTACCAGGGGATATTCGTATCGAAAAAGAAAACTTTAAATTTTACTTTCCCCTTACAACGTCGATTTTCATTAGTCTACTCTTAACGCTAATTTTTTATCTAATACAAAAATTCCGTTGATTTTTATTTCAGACTATACATTTGTAAGTGGTTGAAAGATGGTCTTTATTTTTTCCTCTTTTGTTTTTTCTTTTTTTTCAAATTCTTTGATTACTTCTTCTCGAAAGTATCTCTGCGAAGAAAATCTTGTTTCTCCTTTTTGGGGTCTCAATCTTATATAACTTCCATCAGGTTGTAAGATTCTTGCATTGTGATTATCTCTAAAGATGGCATCTAAAAAGCTTATGATTTTCTTCTTCAATTCAACGTTATCGATGGGAAAAAACGTTTCTACTCTACGATTCAGATTTCTTGTCATTAAATCTGCTGAGGATAAATAAATCTTTGGATTACCATCATTATGGAAGTAATAGATTCTACTATGTTCTAAAAACCTACCCACTATTGAAATCACTCGAATATTTTCACTAATACCTTTTAATCCTGGTTTCAAACAACAAATACCTCGAACATTAAGATCAATTTTGACCCCTGCCATAGAAGCTTTATATAACATTAAAATTACTTCAGGATCAGACAAAGAATTGATTTTGATTTTGATTTCTGCCTTTCTTCCTGCCTTAGCAATATCAATTTCATTCTCAATTAGCTTATATAAAGTCTGCCTTAGGTTAATTGGTGCTAAAGCGATTTTATTAAATTTTGGAACCTCAGCATAACCAGTTAAGGCATGAAATAAATTTGACACATCATCATTAATCTCAGGATCAGCTGTTATTAGTCCTAAGTCAGTGTAGATTTTAGCAGTGATGGGATTATAATTACCAGTTGAAAGATGTACATACGATTTGACACCATCTTTCTCTCTTCTGATTACTTGTAATGCCTTTGCATGAATTTTTAATCCCACTAACCCATAAACCACATGAACACCATGCTTTTCCATTTCTCTTGCCCAATTGATATTTCGTTCTTCATCAAAACGAGCCTTTAATTCTACTAATGCAGTTACTTGTTTCCCTTTTTCTGCGGCTTGGATAAGTAATTTGACAATAGGACTATCACCACTTGTTCTATATAATGTTAATTTTATGGCTAAGACATTTTCATCTTCCACAGCTGCAGTCAAAAAATCTATGACGGTTTGAAAAGAGTCATAAGGATGATGAAGGAGAATATCTTTTTGTTTTATGATATCAAAAATTTCTTTTGGTTCCTGTAGTGATACGGCATTTCTAGGAATGAAAGGTTGATCTTTTAGTTCATTTCGATCTTGGATTTTTTCATAAATTTCCCACAAATTGTTAAGATTCAGCATGCCAGGACGTTCATAAGTTTCGAATGGTTTTAAATCAAGTTGCTTCATCAAAAACTCAACTAAATCCTTTGGCATTCCTTTTTGATAATTGAGTCTTACTGCTTCCCCCCATTTTCGGTTTTTTAATTCCTCTTCGATGGTAGACAGTAAATTTTCTGAACTAACTTCTTCTATTGATAGTTCTGAATTTCTAAATATAGTAAAACCATGTATGCTTATGATTTCATTATTTCCAAAGAGTTCATTGATGTGGAGTTTTATGATTTCTTCTAAGGGGACAAAACGATAGAGAAATATGTTATTTTTCTTCTTTCTTGGAAGTTCAATAAAACGAGGTAGGACATCAGAAGGAACTTCTATGATTGCATAAGAAATCTTATTTGGGTTTTTTACTAATCTTAGCTTTATTGCTAAATTCAATTTTCCATTTAGGATTTTAGGAAATGGATGGGAAGGGTCAATGGCTAATGGAGTTAGTATTTTGAATAACTCTTTTTTAAAAAAGTCCTTCAAAAATTTTTTATCTTTATCATCTAAGGATTTTTCCAATGTTTTAACCTCTTGATATATTTCTATTCCATGATTTTTTAACTGACTTAAAATTGCATTCAATACTTTATACTTCAAGTTCATGAGTTTATGAACTTTGTTGTGAATCTCAATCAATGTTTCATCAGCAGTTTTCCCATCCAATTGGATCTCGTTGATAGAAGAAGCCACGATTTGTTTCAAACCAGCCACTCGAACCATAAAAAATTCATTCATATTGGATTCATAAATAGCAATGAACTTCAATCTTTCTAGTAGCGGATTATCTTTTCTCATTGCCTCCTCTAAAACCCTGTAATTGAACTCAATCCATGATAGCTCACGATTGAAAAATAAATCATAATTGTTAATACTCAAAATATTTTGGTTTTTGAATTGATTTAGTACTCTATGTTTATTAGCAATATTTGCATTGTTTTTGTCTTCGTTTAATTTGAGTTTTTTTACTTTTATCTCACTGTTCAAATTTTTTTGTTCTAACATATTTAAAAAAATTAAATATAGTCAAAAAATAATGTCAATTCGATTTCGTGTACTTAAGTTTTATAGACTCAAGATATTCCATTTCTCGTTTATAAAAATCGTTTATGAATGGTTTCATATCTTTGATATTCTTAGAAATTCTATAACCTTCTTCCATAGTTTCAATGAGAATCTCAGCTCCTACTAAACTAGCAGCAACTTTGATTGGTGCCATCACTAGTTTTACTAATGGGAGTTTGGATAAATTAAAAAAAAAGTTTAGTGTTTCACAGACAAGAAGGATTTGTCTTTTTCTTTTTTCATACTGATCTCTTTTATGAATGATTTTTTCTATTGCTTGTAGGTTTATATTATATGTAGTGTGATTCAATCGTTTCTTAGTATGTGCTTGGTCTTTTAATATTTCTTCTGTTATCTCGAAATCTAATTCATCTGATAATTTTACCAATTCAATCAATTTCTGAATATTTTCGACTAAATCCTGACCAACAATGGTCTTTAGTTTGTGGTAAAGTTCCACTAAAACTCTATCTCTTTCTTCTTTATTCGCAGGAGAATATAAATAGTTTTTAAAAAAAGAGGGTATTTCCTTGAAGCCTTCTTGGTTTTGAATATAATCTTGGTAAGTCTCCTCTAACTTTTTGATGATGAGATTTACAACTATCTCTCTTACCTTTCTATATTCTTCAGAATTGTAATTCACATGAAAAAGAATGAAGTGTATATTCTGAATGCAAGTTTTTTTTTGAATTTACTGAATTGATTTTTTAATCAATAAATCTTTGTAGTTCATGCTAATAAGTTTCTTTTTTATTGTATTCATTTCTTTTTCAGAGTCGGCAGTGGTATAAAGAATAAAATACTTATTTCTTTTTTTGATATACGTTTTTATATTATTTTCTCTTAGTGAGTTTTGTATATTTTTTGCTTCAATCTCGCTTTTGTAAGCACCAATTTGAATGTAAAAATCAATATCTTTTTCAGTTTTTTCTGTACTCCTTAAGTTTTCTTTTTCTCTGAATGGCTCTTTATAATCTTTCCATTCAATTTGATTATTTTCTGATTCAACATTTATAGATAAATCACTTTGTTTTTCGTTTTGCAAATTAATCTCATTAGTTTGAGCTTTATTTAATTTGATAGCCTCAGCTTCTTGAAGTTCATCGATTGAAATTTTAGATTCTTCTCTTACTTTCGTTTTTTGATTTAAGGTTTTTTTATCATCCTTGTTGTTCTTTATGTTTATTTTTGTGTCCATTTGAGAACTTTGATTTGGGATAAAATTTTCACTTTTAATAACTTTATCCGAATTTACTGCAGTCTCAACCTTTATTGAATTATTTGTTTCATTGTTATCTTCTTTCCCGAGCTTATAGCCAAACAAAAACGAAAACAAAGTAATGCTCATGCCAATGATAGATAAAAATAAAATTCTTTCCTTGTCTAAATGTATGATATAAAATAATCTTTTTCTCATGAATTAGCCTCCATTTTAAGTTTTGAAGTTATAATCTTTTTTGATAAAAAATCAACTTTTTTATTTAATTTTTCCAATGTAGAATCATTCCAGATTACGCAATCTCCAAGTTTCCTTTTGACTTCTGGTGAGATTTGGAATCTCTCTCTATTAAGAATTTCATCTTTACTCCAGCCTCTTTGTTGAGCTCTATCCATTCTTTGAGATGTAGGTGCATCGATTACCAGAATTAAATCAAAATCATAACTTTTTTGTAGATCACTTTCAAATAGCAAAGGAACATCATAAACCAAAACTTCTCCTTCTTTTAAACATTTTAAAAAAATGTTTGTGTATCTACTAACTTCTGGATGTATAATAGAATTAATCCAATCTACATATTTCCTATCGCTAAATATGGATTTAGCAAGAAAGGCTGTATTTACCTCCCCATTGTCATAGTAAGATTCCTTACCGAATTTGTCAATAATCTTTTTTTTTATCTTTGTTTTTTTATACATTTTCTTTGCTATTAAATCTGCATTCCATACTTTAAAACCTTTTTTTCGAAATAACTCTGCTACTGTAGTTTTCCCAGAAGCAATCGTTCCTGTTAAACCTATGAAAAAGTATTTTTTTTTCCAATAAATTTTCTCTGGAATTTTATCATATTGATTAAATATTTCTTCTTTTATCATTGACCTCTAAAATCCAAAAAATTGCTCTCTATATTTAGTAATAATCCTTCTCGTAGCTTTAGAGTCAAAAAACAAATTTTATCGAGGCTATAGCAATAAAATATTTTTTTTTGTTTATAAAAAGATTCCTTTTTTTCTGACATAAAAAAGATAACCACTGCTTCATCAATCCATTCCATAAAAATATTTAATTCACTACATTCTTCTTTTGAGGAAATAATCCATAAATTAGTATCTTTATGCATATTCAAGAACTTTTCTAATTCTTTTTCGTTTTGTCTGCAGTCCCGAAAATGTAAAATCCCTATTTTGATATTCTGAAAATTCAAAAATTTAAATTTTGAGTAGAGATAGCTAAATCGCTCCGAGCAATTAAAACAAATGAGCTTATCTTTGTATTTTTTAAGTTCACTTTCGTTTTCTTTTATGATTTGTTCTTGTTCAATAAAATTTCCAAAATCAAACAACACATTACTTAAGATGTGATAATATTCTTTCTCTTTATACAAGCTTGGATTATTGTTGATGGTAAAATCTAAAAAGAATAACGAGAATTCTTTACCTCGTGCATGAAGTTCTTTTTTGTTTTTATAAAACTTATTAAAAAAATCAATATTACTTTCTTTTTGGAAGTAGTTCGAGTTCAAAAAATAAAGATTCACAAAGGTATCAGCATTTAGAGCAAAAGAAAGAAAAAACACAACAAAAGGAATTAATGTTTTTGTAAGGCACATTCTTTTTCTAATGCTAAAAACTTTTCTTGATACCATTCAAGTAAATTTAAAAAAGTTCTTAGGTTTTTTCTTAAGTTATTTTTATAGAAGCAACCTATGAATAAGTTATTCTTGCTTTTTAGAAAGATAATACCGTCTGAAATTTTACCAGAAAATTGTTTTTTTCCCTCAAGTATATCAAACAAATAATAATAATGATTGAATTTAATAATATTTTTGACTTTCAAAGCAAACCATCTTTGACCATCCCAAAGAAAAGAGGACTCAATAGGTTCAATGAGTTCTTTTGAAGTAAAATATTTTCCATTAAGGTTTATGCTTTGTATTTTGAATAAACTACAATCAAAAATCTCACAAAAATCACATTCAAAAGAACAACCCCATAGATTTTCTTTATAAGTTTGTTTTATCTCTTGAAAATTCTTGATAGAAACTCCTTCTAAGAATGGAAATCCATCAGAAGGATTACCCACAATGCCACTGGAGTAGGAACTATAAGTTGTTGGGCATTCTGAGTCTTTTATGTGTATCATAAACAAAAAGGCATTTTTGTTTTGAAAATACACACTACTTCCAGATGATTTCTGACATATGTTATCCGTAATTTCTATGTCATTAATTGAGGGTTTCTTTTCATTTAGAAAAATTGGCAAAGATTTTTCGTATAACGTTTGGTATTTTTTTTGTACTTCTAAAAAACCCTTCGGATCTTCAATCACAAAAAAAACTTCATGATTATTATCTTTAGCATTCAAGCTTAGATTATAAGAACCTGTCAAAATCAAATTATCTACAAGCAAAGTTTTATGATGGATTTTCGCTCCTCTCCTGATACCTTCTTCGTCAATATATTGCATGTGAAAATTATCTTGATAGACAAAAAACGAATTTCCTTGTTGGTGAGATATGAGAAGTCTGATATTTTCATTGTTAGTTAGACTTTGCTGATCAATAATGCCTGATACCAATACACCTTGTTGGCTTTTGTAATATAATGAATTCATGATTGTAGGATCAAAGAAACTAAAAACAAAAAAATCTATTTTTCTTTTTGAACGTAATATCGTGTTATTCATGATGCTTTGAATGGAGTCGCCATTTTCTGGAGATTTTAGAATTTTTACTTTATAAGAAGGACCTTGTATTGTAATAGGTGAAAGGTAATCGAATTCATAAAATTTTTTGATCAACAAATTCCCAGTCATTTCATTGATGGGTATCTCAATAAAGAGATTCGAATTATAAAAAATATCACTCTGGGTAAAATTCCCTGTGCCAGAAAATAGAACTTTTTTATCTGAAAGAATCATTTTTATATGTTGTAAGCCTGAGCCTGCATTGGTTTTGTAAGGAATTTTCCATTCATTGAATTCACTGTATTTTTGGTCATTTGAACCAAAAATATAGATTTTTACTCCTTGTTGGTACTTTTTGAGTATTGCCTGCAAAATTTCTTTTTCGTTGATTTCATAAACAAAAAGATATAATTCCACTTGAGTTCCCTCAATGATCTCAAGGATTTTATCTCGAACTTTAATATTATTGGGTAGATCATATGGATCTGTAAAATAATAATGAATCCTTGGTGTTGAAGTCAAATGAGAAATTAAAAATAAATCTTGTTTCGATTTTTGATTACAAAATAAAAGAAAGCCTAAAATCAATAGGATAACCTGTCTCATAGACTACCCTCACATCAAAAAGAGAAATGAAAATAAGAAGTTTTTTGATATTTCATTATAGGGTTTTTTTTGTGGATCCTGATGTTTTTGGTAAAATTGAGAATAGTTTATATGCATAAGAAATCGTTTGTATTTCAAAATTACCTGGAGAAATGGTTCAATATAAATCCATCTTTGTTGAGGTTTCTTGAGAATCAATGTATCCCATAGAGCTGTATCAAACCCAATTTCAATAGGGTTTTTTTTGATTTTAAAGAGCTCTATGTATCCAACACCCACAGCAAGCTGAAACGAATAATAAAGAAATTTTAATTTCATATAAAAAGTATCCGCTGGTTCATTAAAAGAAAAGTCACTATGATAATACAAAATCCCTTCACATGGGTTTTTCGATTCAAAGCAAATTTGATAATGTGGAATCAAATCATACGTAGAACTTAATTGCGGTGATGGCACATATTCAGAAAAAAAAGAAGTATAACCAAAGTATTTATATTTTTGGGTCCATGGATCAAACTTGGATTTCGTGGTTTTACTGCCATCAAAATAGAGCTGAAAAGGATAAAACTCCAGAAAAAGCGAAAATTGATATTTATAACCGAATATAGGGTAAATAACATTCGAATTCGAAAAACTTCCTTTACTGTTTGCTATTCTAAGTCTTAAATTGATATTTTCACTGAAAAACAAAGTTCGAAAGTCATAGTAATCAAATCCAATAAAGTTTTTTTTGTTGGAGTAGGGGTTTTCCTGCTCATATCGATAATACCCAAATTGCAAAGCAAAAAAATCAAAAAGAAAGCTATAATGTAGTTTATATTGATGATTTGATAATTGAAAATTTATATCTTTTTTGATTTGATGAATGAAATGAATGTTATTGTCTTCGAAATTTCTTTCATACCTTTGGGAAAGTTCGGTCCAGTAAATGGGGGAAAAAACAAAGATATGGCGCTGGGTTTGAACACGAACATCCAAAGAGGGAAAAAACGTATCTCCAAAAATGGCTCTATTTTTATCAAGAGTAGAATGATAAGGATCAGCATATCCAAATGTTAAAAACAAGTTTTCATAATATGCGCCCATCAAAGTATTCTGAAAGCTAAAAAATTTTATTTGAGATTGCTGTTTTTCTTTTTTGATAGGATTTAGAAATTCATGGTCCTCTTTTCTATACACAGGAAAAAGTATAATCTGGTGAACATCTACAATCGTATGTTCATCGACATAATTCACTACCAAAGGAATGCCAAAATATTGAAATTCTTGAACTTTTCGGTTTTGATTCTGTCCTTCATTGGTTGTAGTAATAAAGAAATTGCTATAAAAACCTGAAGTTAACTTTCCATCACTTCCAAATAACACATAGAAGTTTATAACAAAAATAAACAAAAGTAAAAGAATTCTCATATTTCCTCCCTATGGGATATAAAAGTGAAAGTTTCCGAACGCTTTGCCATTTTTTCGAATTTGATTTAAAACTACTTTTCCATCTGGAATACTAAAAGGAGAAATTTTCCACTCAGGAACTCCATAGGAACACAAAGAAATCTTTTCGAACTGGTTAGAGCTTTTTCTAATTTTCCAATAAACTTCTATGTATTCGTTTTCACTTAAACCATTACCGATTCTTGTTCTATTTGATGTTGTAAGAAATTCATCAACAAAACCCGAATGCGGTTCTATAACAGAAAAATTTGGTATCGTTGGTTTGGGTTCAACAAGGATTATACATCGATTCTTTTTGGCAGAAAATGTATTTTTTTCTAATTGGTTTAGATATTCGTTTTCAATTATGATGGGTTTTGTGGCAATAGGCTGTATTTGTATTTCTGTGTGATTATCTTTAAGAAAGAGAGCTCGGTTTTGATCATCATTTTCTAAAAAACAAATCCGTAAGTATTCAGGAGTATGAATATGAAGTAAATCGATAAAACAAAAAGGCTTTTCTAAAAAGAGTTCATCATAAATGAGAAATTTTGAATCGATAACAATTCGCAACAATTGACGTTCATGAGGTTTTAAAGGGATTTGTGGATTCCAATTAAAATCAGTAAAAGAATCTTGAGTCCAATGGGATAATCGTTGTCCATTTTGTTCGTAAACTTCTATTCGATTTTGATTTTGGGAAGAAATCAAACGAAAGTGCTTCTGTTGGTATCCATCAATTTCCAGAACGGGGATAAATTGATTCTGTTGATTTGGAGTTGCATTGCCTATGCAGTGGGTTAACTCTTGATCATCACTTGTTAGGGTGAGGGTCGTGCCCGCAATGTTTATCGACTTTGGTTTCTGAGAATTTACAGCATTTGAGTAGATTCTATAGTCAAGCTTTATGTTTTGTGTTGGTGTTGTGAGTTCTAATCTATAGTCATTAGGTATCTTTAAATTTGAGAAAACTACGTTGTTTTCGTTAATCAAACAAACTGGCTTTTCTGCAAACAGGGAAAATCGATTTCTTTTGGGGGTTGGAAAGAAGTATTTATAAGTTTTATCGTTATTTTTGATTTTAAAATAATGAAGTTCTACTGTATTTGAGTTTTTGCATTCTATCTCGATGAATTCATCTGAGCTTAGACGTTTATTTTGATGATTGTAAGGACCTCCGATGAAAATTTCTGAGATCCTACATTCTTGATGCTCAAGAACTTTTGGATTTTCATATCCTGGACTCATGCCGTATTGATGGCAATCACTAAGCCCCATACAATCATGGGAATGAAACCCCCAATCTTGGTTTTCTAAAACAAGGGAATGAACATCTTTAAAAATACCATTTTGTTTATCACCATAGATAAAGTAATTTTCTTCGCTTGAGTTTTCAGGATGTATTCCAGAAAATAAAGTCCTTCGTTTGTAAGGAAAAAACTGCACCACATCGATTTGAGAACTTGGCTTCAAAGAAACAACTGAAACGTCTTGAATTAAGTTTTCATAAAGAATATATTTATCAGAAGGAGCAAAAACATAATAAGTCTCTAACAAATTATCAGGAAAAGGTACAAGAACGTTATCAATCGATAAATAAATTTTATTTGAGCATTTTTTGTTATTATAAATTTCAATGAATTTGCCATAGGCATTAACTCTATCATTACTATACAAACCAAAAGGGTTGAGTTCTGTAAGAATAAAAGAACTGAGATCACAGTCTTGAATGGAATTAGAGTCTTCGAATTCGCTGTGATTTAAATCATTCACACTACAAGGAGTATTCCAAAGGCATATGCTTAGGGGCACGTACCCAGTTCCATCATTTACAAGCCAATGATGATGAATGTTTCCTTGAGGCTGATGAACCTTCATGAAAAGTGAAGGATTAGTAAAAATTTCTAATTGGTTATTTTTATATGTATAATCAAACTCATCTAAATCAAAGACAATATTTGTATAGGGGAAAAAATAGCTCACTTTTTGATTTTTTGGATTTTCTAAAATCACAAAATCTTCTTGAGAAGACAAAGTAATCATCTTGGGTTTTTTGTTTTGAAATAATAACTTATCGATTTTTAAAGAATTTGACGTTGAGATTTCCATGAGCTTTTTAAAGGGAAAATTTGTAAAGAAGCTAATTAATTCTTTTGCAAAGGATTTATCTTTTATGGTTATGTTGAGAAAATTTCTTTTGAGCTTGTATAGAAAATGAACTCGCTCTTCTTGTATAAGCAATCCATATTCCACCTCAAAGAAGCGTTTTGGGATAAAAACTTGAGTTTCTTGATTTTTATCAAAAGACTTATCCGAGAAGAAAAAGAGTTCTGTTGGAATTTCTTCAAATTTCTTTTGTATTTTTGGATCAAGAAAAGAGTGATATACAATCAGATATGATTCTTTTGTTAACGAATCCAACGTCTTTTTATTAAAACTAATTATTTCCGTAGGAAGATGAATTTGAATGTCTTCATCGATTCTATGAAGATATTCTTGTATTTGCTGATAATTTTCTGTTATTACCGATGAACAATACTTAATTGCTAGTCCAAATTCATTATGGAAATAAAAGGGATCTGAAGAGTAAAAACACCCATCCTTCTGAAAAACAGGAAAGTAATTTGTTGGATTTCCTTCTTTTGTATATTCAGAAACAAATTTCAGTTTAGAGAGAAAATCATCATTTTTTTTGAGTTCTTCGTGGCTTTTTTTCAAGAACAGAATTTCAAAATTAGAAAAAGTTTGCTTGAGAGTATCTAGAGGAGCTGTCTTTTGTGGGTCTTTTTTTTGGCAATGAAACGTTCCTAAAGCCAAGCCGAATATGCTGATGAGTATCAACCATTGTAATTGATTTTTCATACATAGGATAATATGTGGATTTTTGAGGATTCTTTTTAAAAAATTTTATGAAGCCTTATGTGGTGTTCATTACAGATTTTTTCGGTCCTTATCCTGGAGGAATCGAAAGCTTTCATTTGGGTTTGGTCAAATTCTGGCCAGATGAGTATATCATTACTTTTTTTTTAGATAGCTATCCTGAACCAAAAAAAAATGCCGATTACGAAGACTATTTGTCTAAAACGATTTATCATCACATAATTCCGAATCGTTCTTTTAAAAAAAAGAATCATATCAAAGAAATAGTCATCCAATTAGAAAAGTTAAAAAAAGAAATCCCAATAAAACATATTTTAATCGGTAATTTATATTCGAATATAAAATACTTGTACCCCTTTATTCAAGGACTAGGTATTCCGTATTCCATCATTTTACATCCTGTGGATTTAGAAAAAAGCCCTTTTTTTCATTTTGGATTGAATCGCTTTCTTCGAGAGTCAAAATATATTTTTACCTATACCCATTATTTTTATGAATTGGCTTTGATTAATGGTTTTCCTCGAGAAAAATTAATATTAATTCCTTTGGGGTTATTTGCGAGATGGGAGCATACAAAAGATCATCCAGTCAACGAAAACTTCAAAACCATTCTCAAAAAACAAAAAGATCAATTCAAGATATTGACAGTCGGTCCTTTAGTAAAAAAAAAACACATTCATAGGGGGGTTTTCGTTCTCGAACACCTTATCAAGTTAATTCAAAAAGAAAACATCCATTGGTTCATCGCAGGAAGTGGAGAAGAGTTTTATTTTCTAAAAGAGCTGATTCATTCCCATAACTTAGAAGATTATATAACTTTGTTAGGGTTTTTAAGTGACAAAGAATTAGGGATGATGTATTTCCACTCAGATGTATATTTTCATCCTGGTGGTGATGGTAGGGATCCTTTTTCGGGTTTTAGTATTACGCTTTTAGAAGCTGGATATAGTTCCTTGCCCGTGATTGCTGGGAATGGAGCTGCCATTCATGAGTTAGTTCAAAATAACGTCACAGGATATATTGTAAGCTATGACGATTTTGAATTGCTATCCTATAAAATCTGGGAGTTATACAAAGACTCAAAACTGAGAAAAAAAATGGGAAGAAACGCAGAACAAAAAGTTCAAAAAGAATTCTACATACAACGAAGTATTCATAACATCTACGAAAGGATCATGTAATTATGAAAATCTTTTTTTTAGGGCATTCTGAAGTTATGATAGAGTTCCAAAACAAAAAAGGAAAACCTATTAGGATTTTAAACGATGCTTGGCTAACAAACTATGCTTTTGGAGATTTTTTACAAAGAAACCCTACTTGGTTTCACACAAAAAAAAGTTCTTTGGATTTTTTAGGTAAAATTGATTTGATCTATCTTTCTCACCCTCATTCTGATCATTTCGATCCGTATAGTTTGTTTCTTATCTATCAACAACAGAATCCTAAAATTCTTTTACCAGAAAACTTGTCATGGGTAAAAACGCTCTTAAAAAAATACTTACCAAATACAGAAATTCTGATACTCAAAAACTTTGAGCCAATATCTTATGAGGATTTAAATTTTTTGGGAGTTACATTTCAGAATCATTTTGAAACCAATGAAAAAGATGTGATGAATTTATTTATCGATAATGAAAGAGAAATTCTTTTTTTCGAGGAAGATGTAGCCATTCCTGATACAAAAGAAGCTTACGATATTCTGTTTCGGGAATTTACGAAAAATAATTTTCAACAACGAATTTATGTTTGTGTTCGAAATGAGCTCGAAGGGTTTTTTCTTTCCACTGATGAACCTAACGGCAAAAAACGCAAAGAAAAGCTTCAAAATTATTTTCAAAAAAGACAACAAGAAATCGAATGGGATTATTACAAATTTGAAGAAAACTTAGAATTAAAAAACATATATCGTTTAAAAAACTTTGTAAAAATCTATACAGGTCAAGGTATGATTTATCCAGTGGATTTTTTTTCTGAGTTTCTTAAAATTTCAGGAGTTTTGCCTTTCTTGAAGATCACGGAGTGGGAAAAAGAAATCCAAAAAGAATATCAAAATCAATTTCTTGTTTTATCACAAGAACCTGGAATGTATTTCGAGCTCGAAAAAGGCAAACTCACGAAAAAAGAAAGTTTTTCGAGCGAGTTCAAGTTTTATCCCGTTGGATTAGAAGATATTGATGTTTCAAAAACAATCAAAGATCAGCCTGTGTTTGATGAAGAAAGGGATATTTCTAAACAAGAACAATTGATAGAAAAACTTTTAGACAGACTTTACATTTACTTAACGACTCAACCAGAAATTCCTATCGTGAAATTACTCAAAGAGAACTATACAATCAAGATTCTCTATGGAACATCATCAAAATTTTATGATAAAAACTATTCAATTGATTTTGAACATTTTAAATTTTATCCTAATCCTCATCCACAGAAGATATTTGAAACCTATTGGGCTAATGATTTAGAAGATTATTACTTTGGCAGATTGGATCAATTTTCAAGTGTATTGCTTGATTTATCAAAGTTCGAGACATTCTATCTTTGGACCATGATGGGAATTCCTTTTCTGAATAATGATATTGTTTATAACAAAATAGAATTCCATTTTGAACGGGCAATTAAAGGACTTACTCCTGATGATTACGTTCTTCCTATCATTCAAAAAAAATTCATTTTTTAAAATTTTTACGTTTATTTGAAAACATGGATCAAGAAAAAGAATCAGAAATCTTAACGTTAGCAGTTGAGGGTATGTATTGTGTAGGTTGTGCCCAACGAATAGAAAATGTATTGAAAAGAACTCAGGGGGTTGAAGAAGCTAAAGTCAATTTTGCCACTTCCGTTGCTGTAGTAAAGCTCAATAAAAATCAAAACCACGAAAAGCTCATACTTGAGAAAATCCAAGATTTGGGATATCGAGCCCGAGTTCGAGAAAATCTTTTCGCAAGGGAACAAATCCAACGTTTAATTGAAAACAAAAGGTACGAGAGAAATGAATTTTTACTTCTTATTGTGGGTGTCTTTTTTTCAATTCCGTTTTTGGTGAGCATGTTTTTCATTCATCTTCCTCATTGGGTTCAATTGCTTTTGGCAATCCCAGTTCAGTTTGGAGTAGGTTTGAGATTTCATCAAAGCGCGTGGAAATCAATCCTAAAAGGCGGACTCAACATGGATGTATTGGTTTCATTGGGAACAAATGCTGCGTTTTTTTATAGTTTATTTGTGATGTTTTTTGCTGAAAAGTTCTCAATCCCTTCTTTTGTGTATTTTGAGTCTTCGGTGTTGATTATAACGTTTGTCTTGTTGGGTAAAGTCTTAGAAAACATTGCCAAAAGGCGTGCAAAACGAGCCCTTGAGGATTTGGTTTCCTTACAACCTTTAGTTTGTCATCGGGTAGATGGCAATCAAATCAGAGATATTGACATTTCAGAAGTTCGGGTTGGAGATGTGCTTTTAGTGAGAGCTGGCGAAAACATTCCTGTGGATGGAGTAGTGATTGAAGGCATAACAGAATGTAATGAATCCTTACTAACAGGCGAAAGTCTTCCTGTGAAAAAAGAAATTGGTTCTACGGTATTTGCGGGAACCACCAATCTTTCTGGGATAATAAAAATCCAAGTTCAAAAAACTCCAGAAGAATCAACCTTATCAAAAATAGTCGAATTAGTAGAAAAGGCACAGAACTCAAAAATGAAACTTCAGAAGATTGTGGATAAGGTATCTTCTCGCTTTGTATTCATTGTGATAATCATAAGCTTTTTTTCTTTTGTTGGTTCTTTTTTCGTTTTTGGCTTAGATTTAGCTCAGTCAATCCTGAGGGCGATTTCGGTTTTGGTGATTTCTTGTCCTTGTGCTTTGGGTTTGGCAACACCGATTGCCATTTTGATTTCCACAGGGATTTCCGCTAAGTATGGAATTCTATTCCAAAACCTACAAGCAATGGAATTGTTAGGAAAACTTCAAGTGCTCGTTTTTGATAAAACAGGAACTCTCACCAAAGGACAACCCCAAGTTCTAGACTCAAAACATTTTCTACTACAAAATGACTTAAATCTTGGTGAAATTTTCGAAATACTTTATCAATCTTTTTTACTTTCAGAGCATGTTTTAGCAAAACCTATTGTTGAATATTTATCAAAACAAAATTTAAAAAACAATTCTCAATTTCAGTTCATAGAATTTAACCATCGTCCCGGAAAAGGTTTTTTTGTTAAATCTTTATATAAACAAAACCAATACGAAATCTATGTAGGAAATGAACAATGGATTTTCGAAAACAAAGCCTCCAACGATAGTTTTCTGATACCGCAAAGTTCAAATGAAAGTGTGGTGTGTTATTCTATTAAAAATCACGCTTACGGATATTTTTTATTAAAAGACTCCTTTAAAAAAGAAGCTTTTGAGGTGATTTCATTTTTGAAAAGAAGCTTTTTTGTTGTGTTAGCTACGGGTGATCGAAAAGAATCCACAAAAGATCTTTTGGTTTTGCCTTTCAATCAAGTGTATACCTCTTTGAAGCCAGAAGAAAAACTCCATTTAATACAACAATTTCAGCAAAAAAAACAAAGAGTGGGTATGATAGGGGATGGAATCAATGATGCACCGGCTTTATCAAAAGCCGATGTATCTTTGTCTTTTGGTGATGGAACTTCTTTAGCAAAAAATGTTTCTGATATTGTGTTGATTCATCCTGATTTGTGGAATCTCCCTTTTGCGATTTGGATTTCTCAAAAAACCATTCGCAAGATTTATCAAAATTTGTTTTTTGCTTTTGCTTACAATGTCATAAGCATCCCTATGGCTTCTTTGGGTTATTTAAATCCAACCGTTTCAGCATTAGCTATGGCAATGAGTTCGGTTTCAGTGGTGGTTTCCTCTTTGAGCTTATATTCTTTATCGAAAGAGCGTTTTTTAAAAAAAATCAAAGAGACAAAATGAAGCTTGCTCTTTTTGGTGATTTGCATGGACATTTTGATGATTTTGATGTAGAATATTTTAATCAATCTGACTATGATTATTTATTATTTACGGGTGATTTGTTGGGTTTGATTTCATTGTCCCATAAAGTTTATTTTCATCTGAGTCAGCTGAAGAAAAAATCATTTCTGATTTGGGGTAATCACGACGGGTTTAGGCTTCATGAACTATTGGCTGAAATCTATTCTAAAAAAAAGTGGCAAGTAAAAGAATCTGATTGGATCAAAGTAAACCAGAGACTTGAGGTGATTCAGAAAAAATTGGGAAAAAACTTCCACTGCGGTGGATATCAGATTTTTTCTTTGGATGAAGAGACTGCCATCTTTTTGGTTCGTCCCCACTCAATTGGAGGAAAAACCATAGGCTACAAAAACTTTTTGAAAATGAAGTATGGTGTAGAAACATTTGATGATTCTATCAAAAAAATGAAAAATCTACTTCACGATTATTTGCAGAAAAAACCAAAAACAAAAGTTTTGATTTTCTTAGGACATAACGGACCTATGGGATTGGGTGATCTTCCTATGGATATTTGGGGATGTGATTTTCAACCCGATTATGGCGATTTTGGAGATAGTGACTTTGCTGAAATCATTTCTTTTGCTCAAAGCATAGGGTTATCTATTCCATTGGTTGTGGCAGGGCATATGCACCATCGAATTTCAAAAAAAGCTTTTAGCTATATCAAAAACTTAGAAAAAAAAGAACGAATCCCAATCAAAAAAATTCACGATACATATTACGTAAATCCTGCTAAGGTTCCAAGAATCATTAAAGATAAAAATCAAAAGTTGCACTATTATATTTATGTCGAAATCCTAGAAAAAAAAGTAAAAGAAATCCAAGAAAAATACGTCCAAGATAAAGAAGAGAAAGAAATATGAAATCACAGGACTTTGTTTCATCGACTGAATTAAGTGCTGCTATCATTGGATTGAATCCCTCCGTAGAAAGAGAAATTAAATTCATTGAGCAAGCAACTTATGCTGCTTTAAACATAACAGGAAATCCTTTAAGCTTAAGGCTCTTAAATCAAGCTACAAATTTTGACTCTAATGTTTTAAGGATATTAACTCAAAGGAAGGTTTTGATTTCTTACGAATTTTTTGATTATGAAAACTCAAAACTACAAAAGAAAATAGGATTAATCCGTCCACCAACATTAAAACAAGATGACGTAGAAAAAATTAAAAAAATTTGTAATGAGTATTCTTTAATCAGCTTGATTAAGTTTCTTATTGATGATGAAGTAAAAGGCTATGAAACTTTTTTCGAAATCTATCGAAATTTATTGAAACTACTTAACCAAATAGAAATTCCAACAAGAAGTCAATTATTGGATTTAATACAAAACTTTTATGAACTAAGTTTCAATGCTTTTATTAAGAAATTGAATCTGCATATTGAATTATATCAGTACTTCATCCAATTTCTGACAATGACTAGCATTGATATACATAATTACTTTGCAACAAGTAAATTTCTCACAGAGGATATAAAGATTTATTTGTTCCAACGTGGAAATCATCCACTGCTTGTATCCATCGATGAAGAATTTCACTTGTTTTATCCTACTATCTCGAGCTTAACTTATGTAGCAGATCAGCATTATTTTTTCAAAAAGTCTAATATTGAATCTACTTTTGAAGTAGGTATGGAAATTCTAAAAAAAATTATATCATATTTCGACTTCATCAAACCAACTGAAATAAAAACTTATGATACCATATTCGATTTTTTTATTCAACATTCTTCCCTGCAGAACGAAGATAGTTGGCCAGGTTTAAAGAGAATGGTTTCTATATTAAGTAAATTAACAGGTATTGTCGAAAGCATCCTAAACCAAAAGAAATCTTATTTCATGGATTTATTTACAAATGAGTTTTTGAAAAAATTCAACATGAACTTCGAGCCTTATTATGTATCAGAAAATATGATGGAAGTTCCTGTGGAATTGGAGAACTTATTAGATGAACTTAAAATCACAAAAAAAGAGCTCTTTGAAAATTTAATTTTAAATTTAAATAAAAATCCAGAGTTGATTATTTATCAATCTAAACAATCAAATCCAGAGAGAGGTTATTATGTCATCTATAAATATAACATACCAAGAGCATTCATAAGAAACAAAGACAAAAGAAGTTTTATCCACATAATGCTCAAAGGAAGTAATTATTCTAATGGAATTTATGACTTTGTAATTCCCGAATCTTCTATACCTGCTCCCCTAAAAGAAGATCAGCAACTACTCAGAAAAGCAATCAAAGAATGGGAAAAAGAGATACAGAAAAAGAATAAAAAGAGTTTGGTTAGTCTAATTATTGATTTCTTTTTTTTACTATGGGAGTTCTTCCAAAAGCTTGGAAGTTCTTCCGTAAAGCAAGCTACAGTAGAAAACATAAATAAAAATAAACAAGAAAACTTCAATGTCAAAACTTTCAACAACAAGCCCAATGAAAACAAAATCGTAGAAGAAACGAACGAACAAAAAAAAGAAAAAAAACTCAAACTTAAAAGACCCTATATCCCAAAAGAAAAATTGAAAACCATACCTGATAGAATCGAAAGGGCAATTGAATATATAGAACGACAATACCAAGATTTGATTTGGATCGATGAGTTGGCTTTTGCTCTAAATTACAAAGATGACATTGAAAAACTAAGTTCATTGCTTTATTATGATAAGTTACAAAGATTTGAAGAAATCAAATCTTTGAAAGACATCAAACCCTTGTATATACGTAGAGAAAATTTAATGAATGAAAAATGGATCGAAAAAACCATAAACTATCTTAAACAGAGTTCAAAATTACCACACCAAGTAGCACTTTTAGAATACTTAGAGAAGTTCAGAGAAATAGTTGAACAAGATTAATTAAAAACGTCAAGTTTGAGCCATTCACTCTTTGGACCAAAAGATACTTCTTATTTTTTTAGTTGATCTTATTAAGCTGACCTTTAAGCTTTTTGCAAAAACGGAACTTTTCAGCTATTTCCATTGAAGTAGTTATGTTTTTTTTTTCTAATTTTTGCCATGTTATTAGAAATGAACTAAAAATTAAAAACTCAAGTTAATCCAATTTCAAAAGCTCAAAAGCTCAAAATGAAATGTTTACTTATCTAAAACATTTTTACTTATCTAAAACATTTTGAAGTTTCTGACGTTCATTTTCTAAGTTGAGGGGTTTTTCTTCTGGTTTCAAGAAATTTGGAGATATTTCGTTTTGGATTTCTTTTTGAATTTCATTGGGAAGAATATCAAAAATTTCTTTTTTCTTTGAGAGATCTTCTTCGCTCTCGATGAATTTTTCTGCTATAGTTTTGATGGTGTCAAAATTGGTATTTTTTTCTTTGAAATATAATATGATAGACTTCACTAATTGTTGATGAGTTGGGTATTGGGCATAAAGTTCAGAAAAAATTTCTAATACTTTTTTTTCATCGTATGCATCTTGTTGTAAATAAGAACTAATAAGAAGCAATCCATCCTCAACCTTTTTTGTTTTTTGGTAAATTTCTTTTAAAATCGATTCACTTTCTTTCCATTCATGGATTTCCAAATACGAATAGGCAATGATTCTTAGGATTTGAATATCTTCTTTATGGTATAAATAAAGTTTTTTTAACACGGACTTTAAAAGATCATGCTCTTTTAGTTCTTTGTAAATCGATAATTGCAGTAGTAATGCATCTTTGTGACTGGGATTTTGATAAAGGTTTTTTGAGTTATAATGAAGTGCTTCTTTAAGTCGATTTCTTTCGAAAAGGTAGGAGGCATAAAGATAAAGCGCATTGGGATTGTCTTTATCAATCTCAAGCCATTGGTAAATAGTATCTTCGAATGCTTCAAAATCTTTTTGATTGTAATAAATATTTGATAAATAAGCCAAAATTTCTTTGTCGAGTTCATAAGATAAAGCTTCCTTACATTCTCTTTCTGCCTCTATGTATGCCTGGTCTTGATAGTAATGAAAGCATAGATATTTTCTTAATAAAAAGTTTTCTTTTCGAGATTTTTTTTTGTTCTTTTCTATTTTTAAAAGAATTTCTTTTGCTTTTTGGGGTTCTTTGGTTTTGAAATAAAAGTATTCATGCCAAAGGTTTTGTTCTAATTCAGGTAAGGTATCAAGATCCATTTGACTAATGGTTGGTAAATCTTCTAGTTTTTTTGGCTTATAAGGTTGATTTTCAGTTCTGATTAAGTTTAGAGGATCTAATACCTTTTTTAAAGTCAAGGAATTTTCGTCTTTGAATTCTAATTTTTGGATTAACAATTGAACGTTTTGAAGTTCTTTTTGATATAACTCTGGATTTTGTAAGGCTTGGTTTTGAAGAAATGTTTGATATTTTTTTAAGTTTTCTATTGCTTTTTCCCTGTTTTTATATAATTGAATTTCAATTAATCCTAAATAAAAAAAACATTGATGAAATTTTGGCTCTAGTTTGAGAATTTCATTACAATATTTTTGAGACTTTTCTAATTGATTTAGTAAATAATATAACTGAGCTATCCGAAATAATTCTCTAATTGGATGAATTTTAGTTTGATTTGTTTTGTTTTGATTTTGCAAAAGCTCTTTTGCTATAAGAGAATGTTCTAGTGCTTTTTTAGGATCATCAAGATATAAATAGATATCCCCTAAATAGGAATGTGCATAAGGATGATCAGGATTTATTGATATGAGCTTTTCAAAAAACAATTTAGCTGTTTGATATTGCTTTTTGAAAAAATATTCTTCTCCTTTCTGAAAAAGTTCAATTTGGGATGATATATAATTTTCCGAAAAAGTATTAGTTTGACCGCTTTTATTTTCAAATATTTGTTGACTATACAAAATAAAAGAGTAAAAAAAAAGTAAGATGATTAACAATCTCATAAATTTAATTTAAATTATATTCGAAATTAAATTGAAAATTTTTATATAAACTTCAAAAAATATGGAAATCGAAAAAAGATATAATCTCAAAGAAATAGAAGAAAAATATAAGTCAATACAACCAAAGAAACCAGAAATTGAACTACCTTCATATGTTTTTTTGACTCCTATCGGATTAAAATTCTTAAGCACAACTGCCAATCCTTTAATTGTGATACGAAGATATCAAAATATAAATGGATATACAAAAGAAGGTTTTGTTACTAAAAGCTTTAATGCTCAAGTAATGCAAAAAATGATCATGAAGTTTTATGTGGACGAAATCTATTCAGCACAACCAGAATTATTGCCATTAAGAAACGAAATCATCAGCACAAATAATTTAATCGTTTATGCAATATTGTATAGAAAATTAACACCCACACTGGCAAAGTCTTTATTTGAGTCAAAAGTTGTCAAAGAGTTCAATCGAAAGCATCCCAAAGAATCAATGACTGAGTTAAATCACATATCAGAACAGAAAGTAGAGTTACTCTACAAAAAATATGGTCATCTATTAGAAGGTATCAAAGCAAGAATTCGAGAAGAAATAACACAAAAAATTTTAGAAAACCATCAATTGAACGAAGAAGATCAGTTCACAAGAATTCGAGCCTTACCAAAATTCATAGATTGGATCGATAAAAGGGTATGGTTTTTATTTTTTATAATCTACCAAACCGAATTTCGAGATAGAATGTTGCAGAATTTTCAAAGCTTGATCTATCACTATTTAGAACATACTGTTATAGCAACACACTTAAGTAATTTGATCATGGAATTTGTTCAAAATGCAGAAAAAGCTCATTTTTTATTATTAGCAAATAAGTATTTTGGGATACCTATAAACAAAGCTGATAGCTTTATTCGCAATAGAGAAAATCGATTAAAGTTAAGAAATATAGCTTTAGAAAAAAAACAAAATCTAGAGATTTCATGGATACTAAACCCTGAAAGGTTGATTTCTTTTAGTTTATCGAGACTGCAAATTGTTATTTCGAACTATGGTTTGATTGATGAAGCAACCACTCAAAAATTAAGAAAAAAAATGAAAACTGATGTAGAAGGTATTAGTATTGCAAGCTTTTATGAAGATATTGACGACGCAGAAAAATTAGGAGCAGGATTGGGATTATTATACAACTCTTACTTAGAGCAAATTTGTAGAAAAGAGGGGATTCAATACAAATGTGTGATCTATCCTGAACCAAAAACCCAGAAAACAACTGTAAAAATCGATTTGGTTCTATAAATTCTCATGTTCTTGGACTAAGCCGAAGAATTCAAGTATTTGAGAATTCAATAAAATTGCGAAACTAATGAACATACCAACTAAAAAAATACTTAATATAATGATGGAAAAAAAGAAAAAGTTATTCAAAAAACGATATCCCAAAAACAATACAGCATGATACCAATGTGAACTACCTTCTTTTTGTTTCGAAACCATACTATATGTGCGTAAATAAAACCAAAATAAAAATAACAAAGATACAATAACAATCATGCCAAATAGACTATCATAATGGATTTGAAAAAGGAAAAGGGGAAAAAGCAAAATATTTACAACTACTAAAGCTATGAATATGATTATTGAAAAATCTCTGAAAAGTAATAGATATTGTTTATTGAGGTTAAAAACAAAAACATCTTTTTTGAGTAGAAAATCTAAGTATTTTTTCTGGGGAGTATGAGGTTCTTTTTCAAAAATATAAAAAGTTGTCATGAACAAAAACAGACTATCAAGGACGTTAGAAAAAAATTTCAAGTCCAAGAAGAAAAATTCCGTAGATGACTCTACTTTCCTAATCAAAAAGACATCTATAAGCAAAACAACTAAAATTAAGATCAATAACAACTTTCTAAACTTTATACTAAATGATAAACCATTTAAATATGAAATTAAATACAAAACAATCAACATATCCAAAAAAAGAAAAGTCAAGATTAACGTAAGATTCTTTCTAAATTCCATTGACATCATCTGAAAAGCTCTTTGTGGTATAAACTCAGAAGATATTTCATTTGATTGTAGTTCTTCTTTGAATTCCATCAAGAAAAAATATTGAACGATTAAACCATTCAAACTTATAGGAAAGTCTTGAATTTGATTTTGAGATTTTATTTTCTCTTTCATTTCTAGATTATCTAGATTGTTAAAGGATAAATCAATATCAAAAACCAAAGGAAAGTTAAAATAAGTTAATATCAAAAGAAAATAAATGATATACTTAAAAAAGCTATTATTAAACATGAAACCATAGAATATAGTGTTGCTAAAACTACAAGTGAATTCAATCGAAATGCAGGTATCCTAATTTTTGTGGTTTATATTTTTTTTTGTTTAAAAAACAAATGACTGGATCAGAGTTTTTTTTTAGTTTTTTACCACTTACGTAACCAATTTTTTTTATACCCGAGAGTTTTAGTTCCCTGTCAGTAGTGAAAATCAATTCGTATTCTTCTCCAGAGATGAAAGCATCTTCAAAAGATATATAATTTTTGAAGTTAGGATGAATGGGAATTTCGTCTAAATAAATTACAAATTCATAGCCTGAGGTTTTTGCCATTTTTGTCAAATCTTGGTATAATCCATCCGAAACGTCCATCATTGAAATAGCATAAGGATAGATTTTTTTTACTATATCAAACCTTGCTTTTGGTGTTAAGTGTTTTTTTATAGCTATTGATTGAAGGTTTTTGGGTAATGCAATTTCTTGATTTAAAATTTTATATCCTAACAAAGATAGCCCGAAGTTTCCTGTTACGTAAACGTAGCTATTGGGTTTTGCTTGTCTAGTTATGTGTTTTTCTGCATATCCAATCATCGTCAGAGACAAAGTCAATCTTTCAGAGGCAAAGGTATCTCCACCAATAATTTCGCATTGGAATTTTTCACATTCTCTACGAAAGGATTTTATTAGTTTCATTATGTAATTTTCCTCTAGGTTTTTAGGTATTCCAATTTGGATCAGGCACCATTTCGGTACTCCACCACTTGAGATTATATCAGAGAGATTCACATGAAACAATTTTTTAGCCAAAAGATTAGGAGGATGCCAATCAAGGCGAAAATGAGTATTTTCTACCATTGTATCGCAGGTTATAAGGGTGTTTTTACGATTTTGAAGTGGCAAGACTTCACAGTCATCGTTATGAAAATTTTTGCTTTTTTTCGTGAAATTTTTAATGATTTCTTCTTCTGTGAGTTTTTCTCTCATAATTATACAAAAACAAAGAATTTTCTTTGATAGCGAATTCCTATTCTTTTTTATGGGTTTTGTTATTATTATATTGTGGATGCAAATTTGGAATCAAATCTTCACCAAATTACTTTTGATAGTGGATTTTGGTTCTATATACCAGAAATCAAGATTCATTTAAAAACAAAAATACCCATCTTTGATAATGAAGATCCATTAAACTTCAAAGCTTATACTCTGGAACTTCCCTTTTTTGAAAACCAAACAAAAGAAGCATTTTTTTATTTTTACAATCATGAACTACTTGGATTTTTTAATGAATGTAGTCATATTAAGGTTCCTATGGATTTAGGAGATCATAGATTTTTTGATCAAAATGGAAACCTTATTTGTAGAGTCCACGGTGCCACTTTTTGTCCAAAAACAGGTTTAGTCAAACGAGGTCCTGCAAGAAAACCTTTACTAAAAATTCTCTTGAATTTTTACCAAGAAACAAATATCTTAGTGATTAGAGGGTTTTATCATTCATCATAGTAACTTGCTTAAGTAAAGTGGGCTAGTTTATAAAGTTTTATGAAATACATAGAGAAGATACTTAATGGCGATCAAAAAGAAGTCCACTTCAAGATTGAGTCAATTTTTAACGAAAAAAAAAGACGCATACCTGATCGCTATCGGATAAAAAGAACCCAAGAAGGGGATGTCTTATTTTGCATTGAGACTCCTAATATTACAGTAAAAATACAAAGAGATTTTGTAGTCACTTTACAGGAAGCGAAGAAATTCCCAGAGAGAAGTATTTTTTTAGATGGAGCTGCAAAAGGAGAACCTTTCTTAGACAATCAAAGGCAAATCTATAATTTGGATCACCATGAAGATTGCGAAAGAACCTTTACTCTATCTACATGTGAACAAGCACTGATACTGATTCGCAAGGGATTAAATCTCAAAGATAAGAATTGGTTTATCTATGCGAATGAACCAGACTTAGATACTATCTTTGCCATATGGATACTACTCAATCATAATTATATGAATTCCGGAACTTCAAAGCAATACAAGAAGATCGTTCCCTTAATCCGTCTGGAGGGTGTAATTGATGCCTTGGGATTAGAACTCATTGACATTACGGCTTTCCCTCAGGAACAAATAAAAAAATACAAAAATCAATTAGATAAGCTAAGGGAATTAGAATTATCTTTAAAAAGCAAAAATATTTGGAATACGACAAACTTTGTAGAATATACACATCAAATCTTAAATCTTATTGATCAAATAGTTTTCGAATTAGAAGATTTAAAGAATCTCAAAAACGTAATAGAAATTCTTCGAACTGATATTACAGATGATGATTCTGTTGCAGTTTTTGAAGGTGAGTTGGGGATTTATGAATTAGAAGAATATCTCAATAAAGTCTATCAATCAAAGCCCACTTTTGTTATATTGAAAAAAAATCATAACACATACACAATAAGAAAATCAAACATATTTAGTCCTTTGGATTTAGAGAAAATTTATGAACGACTCAACATCTTTGATAAAAACGCAAATAGTAAAGAAAACCGATGGGGTGGTTCTAACCAAATTGGTGGTTCACCAAGGATAACTGGAACAGCGTTAACACCAAGTCAAATTATTGAAATTTGCAAAAATGCTTTTTACCATCCTTCACGTCTTGATATACTCAAAGTATTAACTTTCACATTGTTTATTAGTTTATTACCGAACATTATTTCGTGGCTTATCATTTCAAGTGCTATACTGTATTCTAATTTTTTACATTTAATAACCTTGCCTTTAAGTATAAGAATTGATGTGTTTTATTTTCTATACTTTGTTGTGATTTTTATTTTTGGATACAAGTATTTTTATAAGAACTATTTTGTTTTAGGATTTCGAGTTCCAGTGGGATTTAAATGGGTTGCCTTTTTTCCATTTGTGCTAATTGTGAGTTTTCTGGGTGGTATTTGGCTACCTAAAGAACTTCTCATTGATAAAAATATCTATAATTTTATTGTGGGGAGCCTACTCGGCTCAATTGCAAGTGGAGTTCTATTTTTTTCCATAATCCATAGTATTTTTCTCTTTTATTTCCCAGTCCAAAGAGCTGAAGGTGTGTATTTTATATCAAAACCTTCTATCTTCACATCTATACTTTATACATTAACAACCATTACTTTACCTTTTTATCATATGGATTTTCCAACCCTCTACGAAGACTGGAATAGTTTAATCCTTGCAATAATGAGAAGTCCCTTTGTATTTCTTTATGCATTACTTTTAACTTTCATAAAAGAAAGGGCTGAAAGTGTATTGCCGTCATTAGCAATACACACATTACTTCATATCTTATGGGGTATCATTTTCGTTTTTTTCAAAAATTAAACTTCACTCAAAAGCATATCGATAGCCGAAATTAATCCAATAATAGGAATTTGGAAGCTTTTGTCTTGGAACATATTTGTAAGGAATTCCAAATAAATTCGCTATATCTTCATTGATTTTTTTATTGATGTATTCATTTATGGGACCTGTGGTTTTAGATGGATCTGCAACTTTTCCATCATAAATTGAACTGAAGCCATTTATTTCAATAGGTAAGTCTGTTTTATATACAGCATTCATAACTTTCTGTTGGTTTGGATCAAATTCTGTGTCCAATGGATCGCCCGAACCAAAAAAGTAATCTTGAAAGGTACGATCAGGAGTATAAGTAGCGTTAAAGCCAAGATAAAAACCGCTATCATGCACAAATCGATAGGTAAAAGTAATATCACTTATGCCTTGAATCTCGTGAAGAACATAATATCCAAATTGTATTTCATATTCAGAAAATAATTCATTAGTAATATAAAAACCATTATCAAAAGAGATAGAATAATAAATTGTATTGACCACGATGTCTTCATGAATTCCAAGTTCAATGCCTTCAAGATTTGGAAAAGAATATGTAAGAAAAATTTCAGTTCCATAAGGTATACCCACACTTAAAGGGGATGCGTATTTGAAATGCATGATACCAAATCCTATTTTGCCCATTTTGTTTTCTGAATCATAACCTATCGTAATATCCAATTCATTAAAACGACGTAAACCTACTGGTTCACGATAAAAATTTGGTAAGTTTTCATAATCCAGTATAAAGTTAGAATTAGGCAATGTATTTTGGAGATCATCTATTATATTGAGTGAAGAATCAAATATATAATCCAACAAAGAAGTTCGGTTTTTAATAAATGGCATTCTTGGATTTGTTTGTAATCTTTGATCGATATCTTTGTCATTTTGTCCTACTAATGCAAAAGAAGAAAATAAATTTACATATAACCCATTCAATGGAGTATACCATGTTATACTTGGCTGAAAGGACCATGCTCCATTAATTGATTTATAACTTTCTTTTTTTTGGATATTATAATCCCTATAAAAGTTATGCCCTCTCCAAATGTAGTCAGATGAAAATTGAATATCGATTTCAATCCTTGGATTTTTTTGAGGGTAAAGATTAAAACTAAAAGATAAAATCAAAATTATTAAATATCTTTTTTTGCTTTTCATAAAAACAAAATTCTTTATTTTTTTATGCTTTCAATTTTAATTTGAGCCGTTTTTGGATTTTTTGAATCATACTTTCATTTTTATGAAACTTTATAAACTCTTCGATTAAAGATTCCACTCGTTCTTGATTTTTTAAATTTTGATAACAATAAAGTAATCGTATGAAATTTTTGATATGGGATTTATTGAAGTTCCAGAGCCGTTCCCCGATTTCGATTTCTTCTTCGATTCTGTTGAGTTTTCTACAACTAACAGAGTAAAAATACAAAATATTATCACTAACAGGATATTCATGAGCATAATGATGAAAGTTATCGACAATCTCGTTGTAGCGCTTTTCTTTGTATAAACGAAATGCTTTCTTTTCTACTTCATCTTTAGATACTAATGCTTGAGATTCTTCAGATTCTTTTTTGATGGTAATTTTCAACATAGAAAAATCATCTTGGAATTCAAAGTTTGATTTCAGTGATTTGTAAAATTTTTTTATATCACCTTCTGTCTGTCTTAAGAGCTCAAGGCTGAGGTTTTCATTTTGGTTGACTTGACCGTTTATTAGCACTTCATCTTTTCCATCTGAACCAACATAGATGCTATCACTTTTATTCAAGAATAGTCTATGAATCTCAATTACTTCTGTAGAACCAGGAAAACCTAATTTTTGATAGATTTTAGATTCAATAAATTGATATTCATTCCCTCTTTGAAGGATAATTCTGGGATGATCTAAGTTGATGTAATACATACAATAATTTCTCTCATCAATTAATCCAATCACAGCGGAAATTAACATAGAACCATTGAAGGTCTCAAGAACCTCTTGAATTTCAAGGTAAACATATTTTAACCAAGTATCAGGAAATCTTTGTTTTTCGATTTTTCTTTTTTGAGTTCTTCTCAAAATGGCAATCAAAACAGAAGCCAAGACAAGTATACCCAATAAACCTTTCAAGGACTTTCCCATCGCATCAGCATTAATGAAAAAAACATAAGACCGATTTCTTAATTCGATTTTGTCTAAGTAGATATAATCTCCACCTAAAGTTAAGATTGTATTTTTAAAAACAAACTTGGTAAACTGCTGAACTATATATTGATATTCGATATTTTCTGAATGTATAGAAAAAACCTTTAAGGAATCATAAAGCTGAAACAACAAAAAATAATCGGTTTGCCTCTTTTTTTTATGTTGTAGTATTTTTGATAGATACGTATTAATTGAAATAAAAAATATTGAAATCAAAATAATACTAAACAAATTAAACCAACCAAAATCTCTCAAAAGAAAAGAAAATACAAAGATTAAATTCAATTCTTGGTTTTGTAAATTAAATTTTCTTCTAAATTTGATATCAAAATGATAATCCAGAATTTCATTTTTTTTAAAAAAGATGACTTCCTGGTTTCGATAGATTGTGAGACTTTTTAGATCATGAAAGATTGATTGATATGTGTTTACTATATCATCATAATTATTTCTTGTCAAAACTACTTTACTGATATTTTCACTGATCCTATAAAACTCCCAGTATTCATGCACAATATAGATGACATCAAAAAAAGTCAAAATAAAGAAAATATAAAATATGTTATTTCTTAGAAAGGTCTTAAAATTCATGTAATAGTTTAGCCTTTTACCAATAAATATTTCTTCTTTCCGATTTTGATTTTGTATTCTCCTGGGAATTTTAATGTGTAATCTCTTGCGGTGATGGTTTCTAAATTATCACCTATTTTGATGGCTCCTGATTCAAATAGTTTTTTGATGGAGGTCATACTTTCTTCGATTTTTGCCTCCAACAAAACTTGAGCTAATTTTATTTCTTTTATATTTTCTGGCACATGATACACGGGTGTGTTTGGTGGAAGTACTAATTGGGATTGTTTTGCAGAGCTCTTTTCTTTTTCCCAAATCTCTCTTGCTTTTTCTCCGGATCTTTCTGGAAGTGGGTGCAATTGATTTATGATTTCAACTGCTAATAACTTCTTCGCTTCAAAAGGATCGTTTTTTCGTTGTTGGATTTCTTCTTCTGGAACATCTGTTAGTAGTTCGTAGTATCTCCACATTAGCTCATCTGATATGGACATGATCTTGGCAAAGATACTATAAGGTTCTTCATCAATGCCAATGTAGTTTTGATAGGATTTTGACATTTTTTGAACCCCGTCTAATCCAACCAATAATGGCAGTGTAATGATGACTTGAGGTTCTTGCTGATATTCCTCTTGAAGTGCTCTACCAACGAGAAGATTGAATTTTTGATCCGTTCCTCCTAATTCTATGTCAGCTTTTAGAGCAACTGAGTCATATCCCTGGACTAAAGGATACATGAATTCAATCAAGCTTATGCTTTCTCCTGACTCGTAGCGTTTTTTGAAATCATCACGTTCTAGCATTCGAGCCACAGTGTATTTTGCTGTTAGGTTCAAAACTTCCTCGAAAGTAAGCTTTTTCAACCAATGAGAATTAAAAACAATTTTGGTTTTTTGAGGATTAAGAATTTTAAATACTTGTTTTTCATAGGTTTTAGCATTTTCTTTGACTTCTTCTTCCGTTAGTCGTTTTCGGGTTTTGGATCTTCCCGTGGGATCACCAATCATGCCCGTGAAATCCCCAATCAAAAAATAAACCTCATGTCCAAGGTCTTGAAATTGTTTAAGTTTTCTCAAAAGAACGTAATGCCCCAAATGTAAATCTGGAGCTGTTGGATCAAAACCCGCTTTTACTTTTAGGGGGGTTTTTTGGGTATGACTTTTCTCGAGTTTTTTTAAGAGATCATATACAGGTATGATTTCTTCTGTACCTCGTTTGAGAACTTCAAAATCAGAGATAGTCTTTTCAGAAAACTCTTTTAATAGTTTATCGTCCACGAAGGTCATGGTATGCAAAAAATTTATCCTTTCCAAGAGGAAAACACATTTTGAGGAATCCCAAGTAGATTCAAAATTTTTCCGCTTATGAAATTCAACAAGTCCTCGATGGTTTTGGGCTTATGATAAAATCCTGGGGAAGCAGGAAGAACTATCCCACCTGCCAAAAGGATTTTTCGCATATTTTCTATGTGGATCAAATTCAATGGTGTTTCTCTGGGTACAACAATCAATTTTCGTCGTTCTTTCAAAACCACATCAGCGGCTCGTTCTATTAAATTATTACTATAACCGTTAGCAATTCCACTAATGGTTTTCATGGAACAAGGAATGATGATCATGCCATCATGAAGATATGAACCACTTGCCGGTTTTGCCCCTAAATTTTTGTTATTCTCAAGAATAAATTCATGTTGAGGTGTAGTAATATCTTTTAAACAAAATTCAATGAATTCTCTATCTGACTTAATGGTAATTTCCATTTCTTTTGCAAGGACCAGCTTTGCTGCTTCTGAAATAATCACATGGCTTTCTCCTTTAACATGACTTGCTAAAGTTTTCAAAAAATGAACACCGTAGATTATACCACTAGCACCACTAATGCCAATTACAAAACGAAAGGAGTTTTTTTCCATGTAATGTGATTAATTGAAAACATCTTCTTGTTGAAACCGATGGGTTTTTTCTATTTGATGAATGATTTGATTTTTGTACTTCAGGATTTGTAGAGTTCTATTCCACCGTTCTTGAAATGAAGATAATTCTAAGAGTTTTTGTTTTTCCTCAAGGGGGATGTTCAAAAAATGCAAAGTCAGGTGGCACAATAGCACAACGTTGTTGGGGTCAATTCGATCTAAATTTTCAAAACTTTGATGTTTTAAATAAAACTTCGCCTCAGAAAAAAAATATTCTTTTTCTTCTGTGCTGATTTGAACATTATGTAGATATTCTTCATCAATGATTACATTTCCAATATAATACTTTTCTACCGACTCGTAGTAGTGGATGAGTTTGATTTTCTTTAAACCCATTACGCTCATGCGAAAAACACTATTTTTGCTATATAAGTTTTCGATTGGATCATGCTGATAGATCTGACCTAAGGTGCCGTATTCATAAGGAATAGGTAAAGGTCCGTGAGCTTCAATACCTTCTTTGATACAAAAAATCCCAATTTGCTTGTTGGTATTCAAAACGGAAACGACCATTTTTTTGTATCGTTCTTCAAACACTTGAATATCAATACTTACTCCCGGAAAGAGGACTGTGCTTAGCGGAAATAGGGGTATGTATCTTTCCATTGAATTTTTAAAAAAATAACCAGCGGTCTAAAAGCAAACCAAAAAATAAAACAGAACTAATCACAGAATTGACATGAAAAAAAGCAACAGGGATTTTCTCTAATCTTCCACCACGTACCAGAAAATGTTCAAAAAAGAACAAAAATCCCACAATCAAAATCGTAATCAAAAAAATCAAGTTGAGTGAACGAGTGAAATAAAAACCTAACAAAAACAAAAAAGACAAAACGTGATTTACTCTTGCAACAATTAGTGCCTTTGAAATTCCCAACTTTACAGGAATGGAATGCAAATTCATTTTTTGATCAAACTCATAATCCTGACAAGCATACAAAATGTCAAAACCTGCTATATAAAACATAAGAGCCAAAGATAATAGAACAGTATAGAGTTCAATCTTGCTAAGGAGAGCTACACTTACCGCCATCGGAGCTAAACCAATCGCAAAACCCAAAATGTAATGACACAAAAACGTAAAACGTTTCGTAAAAGAATAAAAGAACGTAAGAAACACCACAATTGGAGACAAAAAGCCCGCAATAGGATTAATCAAAAACGCAAATAAAATAAACAAAACTGAAGAAATCAAAACAAAAGCATAAGCTTCATTTAGCGAAATTTTCCCCGAAGGGATTTCTCGATTTGAAGTTCGCGGATTTAGAGCATCAAATTTACGATCTACAATTCGATTGAATCCCATAGCTGCACTTCTTAACGTAATCATGCACATAATGATGCCAAAAGTTTTTATCAAGGTATCTTGAAGGCTCCATTGTAAATGGTTTTCTTTAAAGTAATTCCAATAAAGGATTTCTACAAGAGCTATCCCAGCAAAAGGCAAAGCAAAAATCGTATGAGAAAACTTAATCATTTGTAGGTAATTTTGAAGGATTTCCATCAAAGAATGAGAATTTTTCATATAGAATAAAAAATTTCTTTTATGGGTTTTTTCCTATTATTTTTTGAACAATCGATATGAATTATTTTAAAAAATCATTCATCGTTTTCTTTTTGGTAATTTTTTCTTGTTTTGAGTATAGCGAAACTTTGATACTTTATCCCAATTTATCGGGAAGAGTTCAAATTGAATACAAAGTTCCCATTTCAAAACAAACCGGCAAAAGCTTGATTTATTTTTTGCCTGTTATTAAAAGTGAATACGAAAAGATTTATGACATAAAGCTAAGTAATTTTATGGTTCAAGATACAGAAGCACTGAGTGAAAATTTTATCTATAAACAAGTGAATTTAGAATATGAATTCCGATACATCATGGATTTAGAAAAGCGTCTCTATGGATTAGAAAACATTGTTCGCAACAAAAATGAATTCCATCTCTATCGAACTTTTCCTACTGCTGCTAATTATAATTCTCAAGATCAAATTTTCAGTTGGGTTTATAATTTCATCTACGAAAAATTCGCAAATAGAAGCTTAAAGTTCAAAATTTTGGTTCCCACTCATTTTAGTATTGTCTCGAATTTGGGGAATCTTCCTGCACCCGGGGTTTTGAATTTCCATTTTCCTTTGGAAAGAACCCTTGATTCAAAAAATCCAACAACATGGTATGTTACTATCACATTAAACCCAATTCCATGAGGTATTTTGAGAAAAGCTGAAGGGATTCCCATTCTTTTTTTGTGATTTGATAGTGTAAGATTTTTGTTAGATACTCAAAAGAAAATTCTTTAGGGAAGGGGGATTGCTTGATGATTTGTTCGAGGGATTGACGACCCAGTTCATAAGATTCTTGAAAGATTTCTTTCTGGAATATGAGCTCCTTCGAGAAGGACCACAGAGCAAAAACAAAAGGAAGTTGTGTAAATTCATACCACCACTCAGCTAAATCTTTAACGAAAAACCCATAAGAATTCAAAAAAACTTGTATGGCAGGGTCTCCGATAATAAGACCTGCAGTATCGGGTGAGTTCTGAATCTGCTTGATGATTCTATCGGGATGTTCGTAAATAAATTCCGGCAGTTCTTGAAAGGTTTTGTAATAAAGAACTTTTAACAAGGCAACAGAACTTCTTGAGCTGATGTCTAAGTAGATTCTTTTAACTGGTCTATCAAAAAAAAATTCTTGTTTCAAAAACAAAATTGAAGCTACCCTTTTATGAGCGCATACACCCAAATGGGGGTAGTAATCAAGAAGGTCTTGATTTCTTAATACCTCAACAGAACTGATAAGACCAATATCAATTTTTTTTTCCAATAGCATATTCACTAAAGTAGAAGGGATATCTTCGATGATTTGATAATCATAAAGTGGAAGAAAAGAAACATTTTGCCATTTTTCTTTATGCAAGAAACCATAATCTAAAGGCTTTGCATTGAGAAACTTCACAGTGCCTATTCTTAAAGGAGTTTTTTCTTTTGGCATTTTTATTCACTTTTTTAAAGAAAGTCTTAATGCATATCATTTTATGATTTACAATAAGAATTCATTATTTTTGATATTTTTGCATATGTTACATTTACGGACGATACTGATGGTATTTCTTTTTATTTTTTCTATTAACTGTAAAACAGAACAGATTCTTTCAATTGGAGATACATTAAAAGACAGTTTAAACATCCTATCAAGTAAACAAACCTTTATCGATGAGGAAAGAGTCATATCTTTGGAGCTAGAACCTAATTTTCGAAACACTATCACAAAAATAGGTTTTAGTAATATTTATGATTTTGAGTGGCTTTCGAAATCATCTTCAACAGACGAAAAGCTTTTATATCGAATTCAAATAAAAGTTAGTAGAGAAGGAGATACTCAGTTCAAAGACATAAGAAAGCCTGACTTTGAATTCGATTTTTCGAAAGAGTGTCAAGGTTGCATAATAGAAAAAAAAGGATGGATTTTTGTGAAAAACAAAAATGCTCGCCTATTTCAATACAGACAAAGCAATTGGTTTTTTCTTTCCATCCACCTCAATCATCAAAGCCATTATGTAGAAATATTGATTTCATCTGAAGATAAAGAAAAAACTACTGAAAAATGGGAAGATTTAAAAAAAGACATTCAATTTTTATAAATGTTCATCGAAAAATTAAACATCAAAATTAAAAGATTTCTTGGAACAGGTTATTTGAGGTATCAAAATAATATCTATCATTACTTTAATTCCACTCAAAAATACGGAAAGGAATTCATCCTTTTACAAAAGTTCGAATATGTTAATTTATTCTTTCTCAATTACAAACAAGACGAACAAATCAAATTTTCTTTTATTTCCTTTCCCTATGAAAAGTCTTTTTTAGAATTAAACAACCATCATAAAATTGCTTTAGAAAACACATCTTTGTATCAAAAATTTCTTTCAGAAGATAATCCATATGGTTTAATCAATGAATTAGAACAAATACACAAACAAAAAGAAATCTATTTTTATTTTTGTTATTTTACCATTCAATCCAACTTGCAAGAGAATTACTTTATTGATGATATTTTTCAGATAGGTCAGTTCTTTTCTTTTGGTTATCCTCCTTTGATTTTGATCCACAAAGACTCCTTTCATTTCCCGACCAGATCAGGAATCCCCATTGGTGTTGCTGAAACCCAAATAAAAAAACAATCCATTGAAATGCCTATTAATTCAAAGCTTTACGTTCATACTCCTGTTTTTAATGAAAAAATCAATCTAAGAGAACTACATTACAATATTCATAAAAATAACTTGGAATCCTTACCTAAAAATATGATTCTTTTGGAATATCATTTAACAGATTTCGAGGTTCTTTAATGAAAGAAATCTTTTCTAAAATACAAAAAAATCATTGAATTTAAAAACCCAATAAAAAGTCCAAGCCAATGAAAACGTGGATGATTTATGTTTTTCTTTTGATTTCTATTTTTTTTGGTGCTTTAGGTCAGATCTTCATGAAGATCATGATGAATTCCTTAGGACCTTTCCCAATCCATCAAATTAGCAATTGGTTTATTTATTTTCTGTCTGCGATAAAATCCTTTTATCTGTGGTTGATTTTTTTGAGCTATGGGATTTCTGTTATACTGTGGTTAATAACGCTAAGTTATGCAGACCTATCTTTTGTTCGACCCCTCATGTCGTTGGGTTATTTGATTACTTTACTCTATGGTATCTACGCTGGAGAAAACGTAACAACAGAAAGATTTTTGGGAACGATCTTTATCTTGATTGGTGTTTTTTTGATTTCCAAATCCTATTGAAATAAAATTCTTCTTACTTTCCCATAAATAAAGCTAAAAAAATATTTACAAAAAGAAAATTTCTGAATTTATTAAAAAACATAATGCAATATCGAAAGAATCCTTTAATCACAAAAACATTAATTTTTCTGAATATAACCATTCACTTGTTTATTTTGATTTATGGAGTTTACATTAAATCCGATCCACTATGGCTACAAGAGTTTTACTTTCAGTTTGGACTTGTTCCTGTGGAATTTTGGAATGGTTCTTTTTGGCAACCTTTCACTGCTATGTTTCTTCATGGCTATCAAGGATTATCATTACATCTTTTAGTCAACATGATAGCTTTGTGGAGCTTAGGCTCCGCAATTGAAGTTACTATTGGTTCGATTCCATTTACTTGGCTTTATTTTATTTCTGGACTTTTTGGCTCTCTTTTTGTAGTGCTATTTCAGTCGGATTTGACCATTCCAACCATAGGAGCTTCTGGTGCTGTGATGGGGTTGCTTGCTGCTTTGGCAATCTTTTACCCAAAGTCCACTTTGTTTGTCTTTTTCTTTCCCATGAAAGCAAGAACTGCTGCTCTCATTTTTGGCCTTGGCTCTCTGGTTTTGGCATTCATTGACTCATCTTCGAATATATCCCACATCGGACACTTTGGTGGTTTCATCGGTGGCTTTTTATATACAAAATTGGCACTACAACTCAAAATAGGAGATAACCAATTATATACTTACAAAGATCCATATGAAGAATTAGAAGAAGAAATAGAGGAAAGAATAAAAAACATAGAGGAATTACGACAAGACCTCAGAAAATATCCATTTACTTTTGACTCGTGGGATGAACGTGATGAGCCTACTCCAAAGACAAGAACTCGTAAAATCTACTTTGATCCAGAAACAGGCAAGTTTTATATCATTGAATGATCAATCTTCGAAACTTTCCAATGCTTCATCTAAAGTTTTATAAATTTCAAAAACATTCGAAAGTTGGGTTAGATTCATTAAGGACTCAATATCAGAGTTCAATCCACAAAAAACTATCCTTCCCTTTAAATAATCTATATGTTTGTAAATATGTAAAAAAAGCCCTAATGCTTGAGAATTAATAAAAGGTACTTTTTTCATATCAATGATGAACTTTGGAGCTACGTTTGGTTTGATGTATTGTTCCATTCTTTCGGCTAATTGATATTCATCACCAGATTTGATGGCACCTTCAATAGACACTATAACTACATCATTCTTGGTTGTGATTTTTAACTTCATATAATTCTTCCATCAATGTAGGTTAATACCTAATATTTCTTTTGTTTCTGTTCCTTTTCGAAGTAAGAATCTATAATTTCCACTACTAACTTTATCTAAATTGAATGTCAATTCTTTTTTGATTTCATATATCTGTATTTCTTGTTTTTTATTTTTGTTTAGAATGATGAGCTGAACTAAGTCTTTACTCAAACTTTCTTGGTAAGGACTCAATGACTTCTCACCGACAAATAAAAGTTTATCTTGATAATCAATTTTTGTAAATTTCAAAAACCTTTCTTCTGATGAGTTTTTGAATATTTCTATTACAACTACAATATTTTTGAATTTAATAATATCTGAGTAGATTGTGATTTCCATAATTCTTTTTAGGCTGCTAGAGATGAAAAACCATTATTGTTTTTGTACAAACGTAAATATTCTTTTAGATGCTTTTTCACTTTGTTGATTGTATAGTGGATTTTGCTCTGGGATACATTCAGTAATTGAGATATATCTTTGAATTTGGGTCGGTAATCAATCCTAAATATTGTTTTTTGTGTGAAGTTAAAATGACTTTGCAAGAAAGGATTCTCTTTATCATAAAACTTTTTGTAATATTTTCTATTGAGCCTGATTTCGTTTTTGAAGTTTTTTTCGATAAACCTTTCTTTTTTTGCTCTATAATTTCTTAAGAATCTTTTTGTTTTTTCATATCCTAATCGTTGGATCAAGTAAACCAATTCATCGGTATTTAAGGGGATATCATGGCTTAATTTGAAAACCAAAACATCTTCTAAATTCAATTGTTTGAGTGCTTGGCTAAGGTAAAACCAGAAATCAGAAATTTCATTTTTGTTTTCTTCAATATTACGTCGAAAAGGGATGATTTTTTCTTCTTTTGATGAGAATTGAATATACTCTATCGATTGCCTTTTGGCTTTTCTATCAAGGGTATAAATATGGTTTCTTATGGCTTTGTATAAATACCGATAAAAACTCACATCATCATTTAAATTTTGATAATAAGCAATGGTTTTTTTTAAATCATTTTCAATGAAATCAACAATAGTATCGTAAACAAAATCATAGTTTCTGTAATACCGAAGAAGAATCTTTGGGAAAACCTGATATATCATCTCAAAGAGAGGAGCTAAGTTATTTGTTTTCAAATATTCTTCGTATAAAAGCTGCATTTGTTTTTCGATAGAACTTTTATTTCTTTCAAATTTCATCCTATCCTCCCCCAAAGGTTTTTTTATTTTATTTATCTTTAAAACTGATACTTTTTTAAAATTTTTTTTCTGTGATGGAATTTTGATTTCGAACTTAAAAGAAATTAGAAAATTCATCATGATGGATTTGAAGCAAGTTTTCTTCAAAATGGAGGCTACTGGAAATGATTATATCTACTTTGATTTTCTTGATTTGGAATTTCATCCTTCAAGAGTGAATGAAAAAGTCATACCCCTGATTTGTGATCGAAGGTTCGGTGTTGGAGCTGATGGGATTGTTGTTATTGCCAAAAGTGATATAGCATTAGCCAAAATGTGGATGTGGAATTCTGATGGTTCATACTCAAAAATCTGTGGGAATGCCTTAAGGTCTGTAGGTCTTTATTTATTTAAAAAATACCATCAAAAAGATTTTCTTGTTGAATCTGGAGTTGGGATTCATCAAATCCAAATTCTTAATGATTTTGATACCTTTGGGATCATCAAAGTTGACATGGGAGAACCCATACTTGATGTAGAGAAAATTCCCTACAAAAGCACGATGAACCAAGAACAAAATCGCTTTTATGATCCAACCCTCATTGATAAAGAAGGGATCGTTGTTTCTATGGGAAACCCTCATTGTGTCTTTTTCGTTGAAGATGCAAAAACGATCCCACTAAAAGAAATCGGACCAAAAATAGAACATCATTCTTCGTTCCCTGAAAGAACCAACGTGGAATTTGTGGAAATCTTAGAGGACAAAACCCTGTACCAACGAACATGGGAAAGGGGCTCAGGAGAAACCTTAGCATGTGGTAGTGGTGCCTGCGCAGTTTTAGTGGCAAGTGTTATAGAAAAGGGCTTACCCCGAAAAAACACCATCCATTTAGATGGTGGTGATCTAGAGATTGAATGGAACGAAAACACAAATCATATCTACATGACAGGCAAAGCCAAATTCGTCTACAAAGGCGAACTCATGAGAGACTTTTTTTTGTTTTGGTGAAATCTACGAAATTTTGTATTTTATAGAAGAAAAAAATTGACCTAAGATGCAAAAAAAAAAAAACATATGAACCTGAAAATTCTAAATTACAAGAAAATTGATTGGTTTAGTGTGGTTTTTCCCTTCATAATAATAGTTTACGGACTACTAATTGTTATCAATGCAAATTTTAGTGCAATTGATGATTATGTTTTCGTTGATAATCTATTAAAAGGAAAACCTTTACCAATTGATTCTTTTGTATTGCCAGAAGTTGGAAGATTCTTTCCTCTTCTTGGTTTTGAATACAATTTTGTAGCTCTGTTTTCAACCTCTCCGTATTTCTTTTTCGGATTTAATTCTATACAGTTTTTTATCGTTGTTTATTTGATTTATTACCTGTTAAAAGATTATATAAAAGATAAAAAAGTGATTTTTTTTGTGATCCTTATTTTAATTTTTCTACCCTCCTTTGTGTCTTCATGGCATAGATTGCTTCTCTCAGAAAGAAATGTGTTTTTTTTATTGATTTTGTTTTTGATCTTTTTTCTCAAATATCAAAAAGATCAAAAACCTTTATATATAATTCTAAGTCTGATTTTTGCTAACATAGCACTCTATTATAAAGAGCCAGTTTTTTTGATGCTTGGTAGCTTTGCTTTTTTTCATCTTCTATTTGGATGGAAAGAATTGAACCCAAAGCAAAAGCTTTTAGATTATTTACTTATAGTTTCATCTTTTATTTTTATTGTTTTGTATTTTTTCATTGTCTATATAAATAAAGGTGAAACTCCATACGGTGCAACGGAAGCACAGTGGATTTTGAATTTTTTAAAAAACTCTTTTAGATATAGCATGTATGAACCCATAATTTTCTTTATTATCCTACCTGCAATCATCTTGAGAATCCATGAAATATTAATATTAAAAGAAAAAAAACCAGATATATTTCATGACTCCTTACTTTTTTCTACTTTTTTCTACTTTTTTTTATTTGTCTATATTTCTTTTTTATCTAAAGTTTTTTAGTCATTATTATTTACTGCCCATCTATGCCTTTGGATTATTGCCTATTTTGTATTATTTTAAAGAATTATACAAAAAAATGTTATTTAAATTTTTGTTCAGTTTAACATTACTCATTATTTTAATAAATGGTATTCCAACAACCCTACATTTATTATCCCTTTACAAAAGCATGCAAGTAAATTTTCAAAATACAATAGATTTTCTTGTATCTTATATCAAAGATAACTCTGGTAATGAAAAAAGGTTATCAATTTTTCTTTATAACACTGATTTTAGTAGTGGAGCACATAATTTTACAAGTTATGAAAAGTTTTTAGAATTCAGAGGTCTTAATCACCATGAATTCGATTTAAAAGCTAATGTTGGTGGCTTTCAATTATTAAAATATATAAAAGAGAATAAAAATAGCCCATATACTTATGCAAGAGAATTCGAGCCATCAACAATAGAATCTGGTGATATTGTAATCATTACTCCTTTTATGCAAAGTTTTGTTAGCCTTGATAAAAGAGAAATTAAAGAAATGCTAAAAGATTATGATTTACTATTTCATGCCGACTCAATCCCCGAAATACCAGAATTAAATATAGTTTCTTTAGCTAAATACTATCTATACAAAAAATACGAAAAAGAATTAAGAGATACTAAGGTTATGTCCAATAGTAATGTATTTTTCTACCCAATTGATTTTTATGTCCTAAGAAAAAAATAGAGAATTCATTCCCTTACTCCTTTTTCTGTAGGTATCCGCGTTTTTTGAGTTTTTGTTCTTCGAAATACTTCATGATTTCGGGGGTGGTTTTCCATCGTTGGTGGACCCAAAAATATTGCTCAGGATAGATTTTGATAAACGTCTCTAATGATTTCATCCACTTTTTTGTCCATTCTTCTATGATGTATTCTCGATTTTGTTTGTCACTTTTGGGGATTCGTCCCAAGTATTGATAATGTAGTAAAAGTTTTCCTTTGTCTTTGTGCAGCATGGTGATGAAATACAAATTTGCATGGCTCATGGTTCCCATGAAGGCGGGTCCTTTGTAGGTAGAGGCTGGACGGTTCAAAAAAGGGATCATAATCCCTGCTCCACCTGCATTTTGATCGGCAGCAAACCCCAAGAGATTCCCATTTTGAAGAAACCTTACGGCAACAATTGCTTCTTCCATCTCGAAGAGTCTTGCTCCCGTAAGGGTTCGAGCCTTCAAAAACCATCGATCCAAAAATGGATTCTTGATGGCTTTATAAATAATCCCAGCTTTGGGATAAAATCGATAGCCTACATATTGAGCAAGATTTTCCCAAGTTCCTAAATGCCCACTAATGAGAATTACGGGCTCATTATTTTGTAGTTTTTCTTGGATTTCTTTTTCTATTTGATGAGTTTCTTCGGTTTTCAATAGGTGTTTTTCGAACCAGTCTTTATTCATTCTTTTTTTTAAAAAAGTATCAGCAAGTAGTCTTCCCAAGTGCTTAAGGTTTTCTCTGTAAATTTTTTGATAAAATTCTTTTGTTTCATTTGGAAAAGCAAACTCCAAGTTTTGTAGGATGATTTTTTTGTATTTCTTCACAATGAACGATAAAACTAAAACTACGAGATATCCCAGCCTCTGAGCTTGCTTGTAAGTCAGAATTCGAAATAAAAAACCGACTCCAAGGAAGATTAAATACAAAATAAAATTTACAAAGTTTTTCATATTTTAAATCCCTAACCAAGCAGCACCAAAAACGCCAGCGGAGTCTCCCAGTTGGTTTTTTTTGATGGGAGTTTTTACGTTGTGATAAAAAGTATATTTTTTGACTTTTTCATAGCCTATGGTATAGAGTTCTTCGATGTTTGATAAGCCACCACCCAATACAATCACATCCGGATCAAAAGTTGAAATGATACCTCCCACAGCTCTTCCATAGTCATCAAGAAATTTTTCAAAAACTTCTTTTGCCGGTGAGAGACTCTTTTTTGCTCTTTCGACAATCTCTTTCATACTGATTTTTTCTTTTGTGAGTTTGTAGTATTGATTTTCAACTCCACTTCCTGAAATCAAAGTTTCGATACATCCTCTGTTGCCACACCAACACTGTTCCCCTGAAGGATCGATGGAGAAATGTCCCCATTCTCCTGCTATTCCATGTCGTCCCCGATGAATTTTTTTATCCATCACAAAACCACCACCACAACCTGTTCCCATAATCACACCAAAAACAAAAGAAAATTCCTTTCCAGCTCCAGCCATAGCTTCTGCCAAAGCAAAACAATTGGCATCGTTTTCAATAAAGATGGGATGCTCAAGGAGAGCTTCGAGGTCTTTTTTTAAGGGCTTTCCAATGAGAATTGTAGTGTTGGCATTGATGACTACATCAGTCTCGGGATCAATTATACCAGGAATTCCCATGCCCAAAGTAAATTCTTTCCCAGATGGGATGTGGCTTAATGCTTTTTTGTATAAATTCTGGATGGTATGAAGGATACTTTCATAAGAAGACTTATCGGTGGGGATTCTCTCTCTGAGAAGAACTTCTTGATTTGAGTTGAGAAGAAGGATCTCGGTTTTGGTTCCACCCAAATCAATTCCAACACGATATTCCATATCTCAAAATAAAAATATGGTTTTTTTGATATTACCTTATTCTCAATCGTTTTTCATGTTTATTGATGTTTATTTGTGGTGGTTGTTTCATCGATAATTAGATCATGAAAACTGTTCTTATCTCCTATGAAGAAGAAAAAAACGAAGACATCATCAAAGAAAATGAATGGATCCACGCACCACGGGAATGGGTGTTTAAAGGGATTACCGATTCAGAATACATCAATGAATGGGGAGGTGGTCCATCAAAATTTCATTTAAAAGCCGGAGGAAAGTATCACCTTTGGGACGGAGAAATCTATGGGTTAGTTTTGGATTTCGTGGAAAATGAAAAGATCGTCATGACTCTTCGCGAAAAAGACTGGAAACCCGATTGGAAAGATTCCATTGTAGTCATAGAGTTATCCGATGAACGAAGCGGAACAAGGCTCAAGCTCTCTCATTCCCAATTTCCTGATAAGAAAATCAAAAAGAAACATGAATACGGCTGGGGAGAGTATTACCTTGGACCACTAAAAGCATATCTTGAAAATCTCTACTTTGCCCAACAAGTCCAAAAAAAAGAAAAAATCAAGAAGAAGAGCTAAAATAAAAAAGATTTTCCCTTCAGTCTGTTTAACTGAGTAAGAACTTTTATCGCATATCACAAAAGAAGATGTATTAAACTAAAAAAAACCTAAAAACGTGATGATATTACAATCACCCGAGAAAAACCACTATAAAGAAAAAGAAATAGAATTTTTCAGTCATCTTTTAACAAATCTAAACCAAAAATCCCAAAAAGAAAATCAAAAAGCTCAAAGACATGAAGTCCAAACGTAATTCCTCCATAGAGTCCAAAAGTAAATCGCACATCTCCAAAAATCTCAGGATTGCTAAAAGAACCTTTTTCTTTTAAGAAAAAATTCGATCTTCTATGTGGGTTTCTTGTGCCCCAAGGAAAATGAGCTTGGTAGAGTTTTTTTCTTCTCTCGAGCTCTTGATTTTGTTGCAATGCCTTCTGTATTTTTTGCCAGTATTTAATATATCTTTCTGGGATTTGGTTTGGGATTTGGTTTTGAACTTCGTTTTGGAATTCTTTTTCTAACTTAGGATCATGGGGATCTTTTATGCCTTTGAAATTCTCTGAGCCGAGAAAAATGATTTGAAATTCTTGGGATTGGACTTGTCCCAAATTAGCATTTTGAAATCCAAAACTAAACTTATCTTCATCTTGATAAAGTAAACCGAGTTTGAGAAAGCTAATTCGTGATGTCACTCCGTAGGTGTCAGTATGAACCTGAAGTGTGATGATGTCTCCGAAGTCATGAGCTCGTTTTTGTAAATAACTCTTACAAGAAAAACTCAAAGAAATAACGAATAAGACTGATACAAATGATAGATTTTTTTGAAGAAGCTTGTGTAAAGATAATGTTCGATTTTTTCCTTGGTTACCCATATGAAATCTTGGTTATTATTGAAATATTTTTGGAATCCTTCATAATCAACGAAAAAAACATTCGCATGGACCTCGTAATTCATGATATGATGTCGGATATTTCCTAAATGAACTACATTTTCGAGTTCTGAGAGTTTTTTCTCAAAAAAAGGAAAAGAGTAATGATGTTTAAAAAATAGATTTTGGTTTTTTACTAAGAGAAACTGGTCCTGTTTGGTTATAATATAAACGTAAAGTTGTTTTTTGGTTTTTGGGGTTTTTTTGTTTTTCGGGATGTTTTGGATCACTTCTCGTGGTAATGATGTGGCATCACAATATTCTTTCACAACACAAACACTGCACTTTGGGAATTTTTGGATGCAAATCGTAGAACCCAGTTCCATCAGAGCTTGATTATACAAAGAAGGAGTAGGTCGATATTCTGTAAGTATGAACTGAGAAATTTCTTTTGCTTTTACGTCCTTCCATTCTTTAGCGTAAAAATAAAAAAAACGAAAAATCACTCTTCGAACATTCCCATCAAAAACCGCATAAGGAAGATCGAAGGCAATACTCAAAATCGCAGAAGCTGTATAATCTCCAATCCCCGGAAGTTTTAGAAGTTCTTGGTATGATTTTGGGAAATTACCTTGATACTTCTCTACAAGGATTTGCGCTGTTTTATGAAGGTTTTTAGCTCTCTGATAATAACCCAAACCGCTCCATGCCCGATATACTTCTTCTACGGGAGCTTGTGCCAATGAGAAAACATCAGGAAACTTTTGAATGAAAGAGTCATATTTGCTTTGAAAAGAATTCACAACACTTCCTATGCGGGTTTGTTGAAGCATCACTTCTGCAATCCAAATCTTGTATGGTTCTTTTGTGTTTCGAAATGAAAGTCTTCGTTGATGATTGGAAAACCATTGTATCAGCTTTTTCAAAAACTCTGGGATGATTTCTTGTTTTGGGATCAATTTATGGTTTTGCCATCAAGACTTCTTTTTTTACATATTCTCTAATATCTACGAAATGACCTTCTAATGCAGCAGCTGCTGCCATTTCGGGACTTACCAGATGGGTTCTTCCTCCTCTTCCCTGTCGTCCTTCAAAATTCCGATTCGAAGTAGAAGCACAACGCTCTCCTTCTAAAAGATAATCATCATTCATTGCCAAACACATAGAACAGCCGGCAAATCTCCACTCAAACCCAGCTTCTTTGAAGATTTGGTCCAGTCCTTCCTCCACAGCTTGACGATAAACTCTACCCGAACCAGGAACAACGATTGCCTGAACCCTGGGATGAACTTTTTTTCCTTCTTTTAGTTTTTCTTTTACAATGGTTGCCGCTTTTCGTAAATCTTCAATTCGTGAGTTTGTACAAGAACCTATAAAAACTTTGTCTATTTTAATATCCACTATAGGGGTTCCTGGTTTTAAATCCATATATCGTAAAGCTTGCCGTGCGGATTCTCTTTCTATTGGATCTTTGAGCTTTTCTGGATCAGGAACCACATCCCTCACAGAAACTACTTGTCCTGGATTCGTTCCCCAAGTCACCATAGGCTCAATGTCTTCAGCTCGGAATTCAAACACTTTATCATAAACAGCATCTTGATCGGATCTCAAGTTCCTCCAGTATTCAACGGCACGTTCAAAGTCTTTGCCTTTTGGAGCATAATCTCGATCTTTTAAGTAAGCAAAGGTTTTTTCATCGGGAGCTACAAGTCCTGCTCTGGCTCCAGCTTCTATGGACATATTACATATCGTCATACGAGCTTCCATAGATAGTAATTCAATCGTGCTTCCTGCATATTCTATGACATATCCAGTTCCTCCTTTTGTTGTGATTTTTCCTATGATGTATAAAATCACATCTTTTGCTGTCACACCAAAGGGAAGTTCTCCATCAATTTTGATTAGCATGTTTTTAGATTTTTTTTGCTGCAAGGTTTGTGTTGCTAAAACATGTTCTACTTCACTTGTTCCAATACCGAAAGCCAGAGCTCCAAAAGCACCGTGCGTGCTGGTATGAGAATCCCCACAAACAATCACCGTTCCAGGTAGAGTAAGCCCCATCTCGGGACCAATCACATGAACAATTCCTTGATCGGGATGTTGGATATCGAATAGTTTGATGCCAAATTCTTCACAGTTTTTCTTTAAGGTTTCCATTTGAAGTCGGGAGATTTCTCCTGCTCCATTCCAATCACGGGTTCTCGTGGAAACGTTATGATCCATAGTTGCAAACGTTAAATCGGGTCTTCGAACCTTACGTTTGTTAATGCGCAACCCGTCAAAAGCTTGAGGAGATGTAACTTCATGAACTAAATGCCTATCAACAAATATCAAGCTTGTTTTTCCATCATCATAAACCAAATGGGATTCCCAAATTTTGTCATATAAAGTCTTAGGCATAAAACCATAAAAATAAAAAAACTCTCAATGACAATTGATTTATGTTTACTTAATATCAATATTTTTTTTCTCAACATACTTATACCATGTATAAGTATATAGTTTGACAAACAAAAATGATCGTTTTTTTTTGTTATTTGTTAAAAGGAGGAAAATATGGCAATTAATCGAAATCAAGTATTGAGTTTTTTTCAATGGGTTAGAGAAAATCTAAGTCTATTGATTGTTAGTGCATTGGTATTGGGGGCAGTAAAGGGCTATTTTTATCCTATGGAATTTAGTAGAGTCATTTGCGGTGCGGCTATGTTTTTTATGGTATATCCCATTATGATCAACTTAAAGATAGAAGACTCTTTTAAAGAATTCAAAAACTTTTCGAAAGTTTTGTGGGTGAGCTTCCTTGTGAATTTTCTTATATCTCCTATTATTGCCATTGGTATTATATTATTGTTTTTGCAACAAAATGTATACTTAGCCATTGGATTACTTTTGATTGGAAGTATTCCTACAAGTGGTTTGACTTTGAACTGGATCCATCAATTCAAAGGAAATATGAAGATGGGGATTTTACTTGTTTCGTTTAACATCATCACAGCATTCCTTTTGGTGCCAATATTTGTTCCTATCTTGTCTAATTTTATCTTGAAATCAGACTTCACTATCAACAGCTGGGTCATCATAGAAAAAATTTTCTTTATCATCGTTGTTCCTATGATTCTTGCATATCTTACGAGACTGTATTTTAGAAAAACCAACAACACTGAATTCCTACAAAATAACAAAGAAATTTTCTCGGGTATATCTAATTTAGGATTGATGCTTGTAATGTTTTTGCTTATGAGTCTAGAAAATAGTCAATATGTGTTTCAAAATGTTTTGAATACTCTCATCGTAATTCCTGCTATATTCTTATACTACATTGCGATGTTTTTTGTTTTTGTTTTTGGAATCAAACGCTTTCTTAAAGATGACGAAGTAATTCCATTATTTCTTTCCACGTTTTTAAGATACCATATCATAAGCTTAGGAATTGCTATTTCTGCTTTCGGTGAAACTCAAGAAGGCATCTTAGTGATGGTTCCCATCATTTTGGGCATTTTGATCCAACCGACAGTGGTATCTTTACTGGGCAAAAAATACGTATTAGTTCCAAAAACTCAAAGTTTATTTCCGTCAAAAGTTTAATAACAAAAAGGGAAGGGAATATGAAAATTGCTATTACGAGTCAGAACTTTCAAACCATCACTGGACATGCGGGAAAAACCTTTCGCTTCTTGATCTTTGAAGTTGAAGGAAACCAAATAACAGATCAATACCCTCAAGAAATTCCCAAAGAGTATGTTTTTCATAATTTCTTTCACAACATAAATGCAACTCCAGAAACTCCTCATCCTTTAGATGATGTAGATGTTTTCATCACAGGTTCTGCTGGGCATGGCTTTGTACATCGGATGGGACAGAGGGGGAAAAAAGTAATCATCACTTCTGAGACTGATCCCAAGTTGGCAGTGGAAAAATTTCTTCGAAATGAGCTAGAAGAATTAGAATCTCATCATCACTGATTTTTGGAGACGGCGGGATTCGAACCCGCGTCCTACCGTGCGCCTCGTAGCCATCTACATGCTTAGCCTATGCTTCATAGTGCCAGAAAGATGGTGCATAGGCGACCTCCTTTCTGGACCTGAGCACTTGATACTTTGTTATTAGCTGCTCAGTACTAATAACAAAGCCCTTCTTTCTTTTGGCACCCACATGCAACCCAGAAGGGTAGGTTGTAAGGGGCGCTCACTGCCAATTAGGCAGCGAGAGCGTATTCGTTGTTTGCACTTTTTTTGGGGGTTTTTAGGAGTTCCCAACTCCGCATGCAGGCTACGATACGCTCCCAGCAGTCGAAGCCAATTCGTCCCCCTTTTTTTATATATTCTAAAAAAATTCGAGTAGATGTCAATCTTTTTTTACTTTGATCTTCGGTTTTTTTCAAGAATTTTTTTTGATATAATTAATAACATCTCTTTTATAAAATGTTCCAAAAATATTCACATGAACCAGCAAGGGGTAAATCTGGAAGAACTCAATCATTTCGGGATGAACTCGAAATTTGCATTCTAGTGCAATTTCTTGATAATCAGAGAATGACAAAGGACTTCCAAAGAGCTCCAACATAGCAAAATCTTGCATCGGATGAGAAAACCCAAACGAAGGATCAATGAGATAGGCAAACTCCTCAGAAAAAAGTAAATTCCCACTCCAAAGATCTCCGTGCACTGGTCTTGGCATGTCTTTGTCTAAATTCCAAGATTCTACTTTAGTTTTTATAATCTTATAGAGTTGCTCTTTGTGAAGTTTTTGAAAATGTCCTTTTTCGATGGCTAAATCCATCATGGGTTCAATACGAGTTGCCCACCAAAAATCTAAAAATGATTTTGTTTCCTGATTTACTTGTTGTAAAACCCCCACATAGTTATTTTTATGATACCCATAGGTGATATTTGTATTTTTATAAAGATTTTTTAAAGAATGAATCAGGTCTCGTTTTGACTTCACATTGATTGATGTTTTTGGGACGAATTCCATCACGAGTAAAGAAGTGTTAGAATCCATTAGAACTACAATAGGGTCTGGCACTCGGGCACCAAAGGATTTTAGTTTTTCTAAGCCGTCGAACTCTGCTTCTGCCATCGTAATAGGATGGGTATCTTTAATGGCAATTTTTTTGTAATTGAGTTTCTTGCCTTTGAGTATAATTTCATTTTTTGTTTCCAACAAAAAAAGAGAAAATAAGTTCGTTGATAAATGAGAAAATTTGATTTCGTCTTTTACTTCATCTAAGTTATCGATATGTTTAAATACCAAATCTCGGATGTGGTTGATTTTAATCACGTTTCAGTTCTTTTCCCCCCACAATTACGTAATGAGGTCGATATATAGCAAATATCCCATTTTCCACTACACCGGGAATAGATTTTATTCGTATTTCTAAATCCTTCGGATCAAAATTATCAAATCGAACATCGAGAACAAAATTTCCGTTATCAGTTATCACTGGTCCGTCTTTTTTTACTGCCATTCGTAGTTGAACGTCTCGAGCTCCCATCTCAAGTAATTGCTTTTTTACAGAAGAAATTGCTTCAGGAAGGATCTCAACTGGGATGGGGAATTTTTCTCCCAACTTGGAGACTTGTTTCGTTGAATCCACAATACAAACAAAGGTTTTACTCATGGAGTGAACAATCTTTTCCATCGTATGAGCTGCTCCACCTCCTTTGATAAGTTGAAAATTAGGGTCCACTTCATCAGCTCCATCAACACTTAAATCCAACTCAGAAAAATAAGATACAGGATAAACAGGAATACCTGCTTCTTTTGCTAAAAGAAATGACTGAAAAGAAGTAGTGCAGGTAAGAATATTGAGATTTTCTTTTTGGATTTTTTCTCCTAGTTTTTTTATAAAAATTGCTGTGGTGCTACCCGTTCCTAAACCAATGGTTTTATTTCCTCTCACAAAATCCAAAGCTTTTATGGCAGATAATTCTTTTTCGCTTACATTTATAGATACATCCTTCATGACTGCATTTTTGTTTTTTTCTATTTTTTCTGCGATCAAGTTTAAAATTTTTGCAACCCTTTTAAAAGTGATTTTTCTAATACAAGCATGAAAACAATCAAACAAACAATCAAAGAATTAAACATTCCAACAACTTTGTATTTAGTTTTAAGTCCTTTCTTTGCCACTGGTGTGTTGATCTACTTTACTATCTATGATTTATGGAGATGGGAAACGGTAGTTCTTGCGATTTTTATGTGGGTTGCCTCTGGTATGTCAATAACAGTAGGATATCATCGACATTTCTCTCATCGAAGTTATAAAACCAAAAAGTGGATTGAATATTTATACATTTTATTTGGTAGTTCCGCTCTTGAGATGTCAGTTGTTGAATGGGCATTTGATCACCGAAATCACCATCGATATACAGATACCGAAAAAGATCCATATTCTATCAAAAAAGGTTTTTGGTATGCACATATTTTATGGCTTTTCTCCAAAAGAGGTGTAGAACCAGGAAAGCCAGAAATCGACTTCAAAAAAGTGGGAGATTTATGGAAAGATCCCTTCATACGTTTTCAGCATAAGTATTTTATTCCGATGGCAATTTTTATGGGGTTCTTATTTCCAGGCTTGATAGCTCTTTTATGGAATGATTTCTGGGGTGGAGTTTTGATTGCTGGATTGGTTCGCTCTGTGATTGTTCATCACGGCACTTTCGCCATAAACTCGGTTTGCCATGCTATTGGAAAACAACCTTATTCTTTGAGTGAAACAGCTCGCGATAGCTGGATTTCTGCTCTGTTAACTTTCGGCGAAGGTTATCACAACTTTCATCATAAATTTCCTGGAGATTATCGTAATGCCATTTTGCCATGGCAGTATGATCCCAGTAAGTGGTTTATTTGGATTCTATCGAAATTAGGTCTGGCATGGGATTTACATATCACTCCAGAAGAAAGAATTTATCAAGCCAAACTGGAAGTTATAGAGCAAAAAATAAAAAATCTCAGTGAATCAAACCTTGTAGAAAAAATCAAAGAAAAAAAACAACAAGTAGAAGCAATCATACAGCAAATCCTTTCTCATAAAGATCAAGCAATCGAAAACTCGAAAAAAATCATCGCACAAAAAAGAAAAGAACTCAAACAAAAATTCCAAGACCTCGAAAAGGAGTTCAACCATTACTTTTATAAAAAACTTCAATTCCAAAACTAAGTAGGTTCATCCTACTTAGTTTAATCAAGTAAATTTAGTTTCCTACATACCCTAAAAAAATCTTTTTTGTTTGAATTTAATTTTTCTTAAATCTTAAACAATATAGTTGATAATTACCTAAAAAAGATTTCTATGGTAATTAAATTAAAGAACTTAGAACCAAATCCAAACCAAGGAGAGAGTTATGAAAATATCAAGGAAAGACATGCTGAAACTTATCCCTGCATCTTTAGGCGCATTGGCATTAGGAACTCAATGTAAACCACAAGGTCAAGCTGGAGGTGGCGATAATCTTCCTGAAATCAACTGGAAACTTGCATCGAGCTTCCCAAGAAGCTTGGACACCATCTATGGTGCTGCTGAGGTGATGGCAGAATATGTTCGCAAGATGACCAACGGAAAATTCAACATCAGAGTCTATCCAGCAGGTGAACTCGTCCCAGGTCTCCAAGTCATGGACGCTG